>JBDRUR010000059.1:0-8767 GCA_039801485.1 Caldifarciminota bacterium | reverse complement strand
AGATGGTTCTGGTAATGTCTATGTCACCGGTTATAGTTGGGGTTCTGGCACTTCTTATGATTATGCGACCATAAAGTATAATTCTCAGGGTGTTGAGCAATGGGTAGCAAGATATAATGGACCGGGAAATATTTGGGATTGGGCATATGCGATTGCGGTAGATGGTTCTGGTAATGTCTATGTCACAGGTTATAGTTATGGTTCTGGCACTTACGGGGATTATGCGACGATTAAGTATAATTCATCTGGTCAAGTAGAGTGGGTTGCAAGATATAATGGACCGGGAAATAGTTATGATTGTGCATATGCGATTGCGGTAGATGGTTTAGGAAATGTCTATGTCACAGGCGAAAGTTATGGTTCTGGCACTTCTTATGATTATGCGACGGTTAAGTATAATTCTCAGGGTGTTGAGCAATGGGTTGCAAGATATAATGGACCGGTAAATAGTTATGATTATGCATATGCGATTGCGGTAGATGGTTCTGGAAATGTCTATGTCACCGGCGAAAGTTATGGTTCTGGCACTTCTTATGATTATGCGACGGTTAAGTATAATTCTCAGGGTGTTGAGCAATGGGTTGCAAGATATAATGGACCGGGAAATGGTTGGGATGAAGCATCTGCGATTGCGGTAGATGGTTCTGGTAATGTCTATGTCACAGGCAAAAGTTATGGTTCTGATAGTTTGGATTATGCGACGGTTAAGTATAATTCTCAGGGTGTTGAGCAATGGGTAGCAAGATATAATGGACCGGGAAATGATTATGATTGGGCAAGGGCGATTGCAGTAGATGGTTTAGGAAATGTCTATGTCACAGGTTATAGTGATGGTTCTGGCACTTCTTATGATTATGCGACCATAAAGTATGTTCAAACTGGCGTGCCGTCTCAACCCCAGATTTCGGTTACACCATCAAGTTTTAATCTTACTTTACAACAAGGCCAGAATAAAGATACAATTTTGAGGATTAGTAATACTGGCACTGCGAATTTGAGTTGGAGTTTGACTGAAGTGCCATCAGTTACTTGGCTTTCAGAAAATCCAACATCGGGTAATATTCCAGCATCGGGTCAAACAAATGTTACAGTCAGTTTCAATACTTCGGGTTTAAGTCCTGCAACCTACCAATGCACATTACGAATCACCAGCAACGACCCAGTAAATCCAACAGTAAATGTGCCGGTTGCATTAACTGTTAGTTCAACACCACAACCACAAATTTCAGTTACACCATCAAGTTTTAATCTTAATTTACAACAAGGGCAGAATAAAGATACGATTTTAAGAATTAGTAATACAGGAACGGCAAATTTAACTTGGAGTTTAACTGAAGTGCCATCAGTTACTTGGCTCTCAGAAAATCCAACATCAGGTAATATTCCAGCATCAGGCCAAACAAATGTCACAGTAAGTTTCAATACTTCGGGTTTAAGTCCCGCAACCTACCAATGTACATTACGAATCAACAGCAACGACCCAGTAAACCCAACAGTAAATGTGCTAGTTCAATTGACCGTGCAATCAGGAAATTTTGGAAGTCTTTCTGGCACTGTTTATGATATTCGGATTGACTTTAATAATGGTATTTTGGATTCAACTCAAAAAGTATCTAATGCGCAAGTCTCTTTATACCAAAATAATATTCTTAAATATGGGCCAGTTTCAACCAACCAAAATGGTGCATATTCACTTACAAATATTGTTAGCGGTGAATATGAGTTAAGGGTTTTAAAAATAATCACACCAACTTATAATCCAGTAAGACCTAAATTAAAAGACACTGTTATCATAAAAAGACCAGTAACAATCGCACAAGGCACTAATACTAAAAATGTAATCTTGCCAATTGGATTAGTTGAACAAAAGTATTTTCTAATTTATAAATTGGAAAATCTTCATACAATCCCTGTGCCTGATTTAGGGGTAACCATTCCCCTTCCTGTTGGTTACAATGAAAGTAATATTCAAGCACTGCTGGACTATTGGACCACAAATAATATTACACCCGAAGCAAGGATTGTGCTTGAGAGACTATTGCTTGTAGAAGGTTTGCTTGCACTAATTTATGATGATGCTGCGGCACTTGGTGCCGAGGCAACGTCAGTTGCACTTGACCTGGTTTATTGCATTGTTTCAGTTATTAGTTTGGGGCACCAAATTAATACTCAGTTAGTCGGGCTTAGTTGGTTTGATTTGTCGATTAATAATTGGATAACAGAGCAAATTATAAGAGGATTGCTTGAATTATTCGGAATACTAATTGAAAGTGGTGCATCAAAACTCGGTCCACCGGCAGCATCCCTTATTCCAGCATTTTATCAAATGTTATATGAACGTGCCTGCGAATTATTAGATGGGGATTCGCCGTCCTATTCTACACTCATCCTATTAGGAGCCCAGTATTTCTTTCAACCACTGGTTCAAGAGATTTATGTTGCCCGGACCCAACCAGCATTAAATGATGCTTTTAATTATGCATATAATCTTAATTACTCAGGGACTTTTCCTAATGCTTATGATGAGATGGCAACATTCCATACAAACACAGCACAAACAGCAAACGATGCGCTTCAATTTTCTCAAACAATTAGAACGATTGCCAATATTACTCAAACAATTGGAAGTGCATTTACACTTATCGGTTCAGTACCGGGTATTCAACAGTTGTGGTTGTTGGGTAATATTTTGTTAGGACTGAGTGTTGGTGGATATGGATGGGCATTATATAGAGTAGGTGAACCATTTGTAATATCTATTCCTAATGGTGTTCGTAATGAAGTCGGTGACATTTTCTTTCCACCAAGTAAATTCCTTCTCACTGGAAATTATCGCGAGTTCACTAATTACAGATATCGAAAATCATTTTATCAATCAAAACATAAACTTAACAGATTTTTAGATGAGTATCAAAATCTACTTGATTCGCTTAAATTAGCGATTCAAAATAGTGATACTACCCAGGTAAGGGCATTGCTTATCCAACTTCCTAATATCGACCTTAATTATGAAAGTGAAATGTCGCCAATAGTTCATCAGGTTTATACTAAAGTAAACTCTGTTTTAGATTCAATTCCAAATCTTGATGCAATATATGATTCAACATTTAAACATATTTGGAAAACAACAGCCTATAGAACAGCGTTACCAATGATGATATATGCGTTTTATGGCGAACCTAATATACAATATCGTGATTCATTAATAGCAATTATTGATACTACAAAAGTGAGTTTAAGTGATGCAATTCAGCAAATATCAGTGCTTTCTGATTCACTTGAAAGATTTCTGTCACCGCCAAATTGTTTCATAAAACAAATACATTCACCGGGTATTCTGGATACGGGACAGGTATTTGTTATTAATGCAATCGTAAGTAATTCTGGAGATGAAAATGCATATGATGTTTCTCTTTCTTTGAAAACTAATCAAGCCCTAAAATTACTATCCGATTCAATTATTGATATTGGGACAATAGAACCCTATGATGAAGTGAGTGTGTCCTGCACATTACTAACAAAGCCTTTCGCGAGTAAAGTCGGGGTATGCCGATTTATTTTATCTTCTTCTAATGCGGTATCTTTTAGCCGGTCAACCAATGTCACCATTATTCAACCTGGGAATATATGGCGTCAACGAGGATATGTTCCTGAAGGACCTTACTATAAAAAAATAAAATCGGGCGGGGCATTACTAACTGATGGTGTCTCACGTATATTTGCTTTTAAGGGTAACAACACGAACGAGTTTTATGTTTATGATATTTTAAGTAATTCATGGACAGATAAATGCACAATTCCACAAGGTGATAAAAGAAAACGAGTTAAAGCCGGTGCTTCGTTATGTTATGACGGCATCAATACTATCTATGCACTGAAAGGCGGTAATACCCAAGAGTTCTGGGCGTATGATATTGAAACTAATTCTTGGTCTCAATTGAAAGATGTGCCATTGGGTGCAAGTAATAAGAAAATTAAAGGTGGCTCAGGTCTGGTATTTGCAACAAAAGGTGACTCAAGTTTTGTTTTCTGCTTAAAGGGTAGCAAAACAAATGAGTTTTATGCTTATTATGTTCAAGGTGACACCTGGCTCAAAAGAAAAGATGCACCGTTAGGTCTTTCTAGTAAAGGGTTTGATAAAGGTTCATGTATCACTTACAACGGCAATGATACTATCTATGCTCTGAAAAATAAGTATAACGAGTTCTTTGCTTATGCTATTACGAGTGATACCTGGATAACAAGACAACCAATGCCAATGAATAGTATTTATGGACGAAACAAGAAAGTTAAAGATGGTGCATCAATGGCTTATCATCCTGAAGGCATTATCTATGCATTTAAGGGTGGCAATACTCAAGAGTTCTGGGCATATGATGTGAGTGCGAACAATTGGACAGTAAAAGAGACGATTCCCAAAGGACCGACGGGCAAAAAGAAAGTTGGTGCTGGTGGCTCTTTGTGCTATGCAATGGGGCATATTTTTGCTCTAAAAGGAAATAATACTCTTGAATTTTGGCGATATACTCCAGGTGCCGAGATTGCCACGCTATCGCTCGCAATAACAAGTGGGGAAAATGGCATAATGGCACAACCGACAAAGATTGTTTATCCATTTATGCTCTATCAGAATAACCCGAATCCGTTTAAAACGCAAACCACTATAAGTTACTCAATCCCGACGGAAACAAAGGTTTCTTTGATGATTTATGATGTTTCTGGTCGACTGGTTAAGGCTTTGGTTGATGAGTTTAAGAGTCCAGGTATTTATAGCATTAATTGGAATGGAACGGATGAACAAGAACGAAAAGTTGGTCAAGGTGTATATTTCTATGTGCTAAAAACCGCCGATAATAAGACACAGAAAAAGATGTTAATGCTGAAATAAAATTCTCTTTTATTGCTAATCGTTGTTTGTAAATGATAATGTGAACTGATTGGACAGTTAATAAACCGTTGCCCGAAATTAATTAAATTTTGTCTAAATCTTCATTATAGTTAACTTCAAAAAACTCGATAATCTCTCCTTTTATAAACCAGAAATTAAGGTTGACTTATTGCTAATTTTTGCTATGCTTTAGATGTTATGAAAGAGCAGAATAATCAAGATTTTATTAAGGTTTATATTGATGACGAGGTTAGAAAATCTTATTTGGATTATGCGATGTCGGTCATTATCGGACGGGCATTGCCAGATGTTCGCGACGGACTTAAACCAGTCCAACGCCGAATTTTATATTCAATGAACGAATTGGGTCTGACTCACAATCGTCCTTACAAAAAATCGGCAACCGTTGTTGGCGATGTCTTAGGCAAATATCATCCGCATGGCGATTTGGCAGTTTATGATACGATGGTGCGAATGGCACAGGATTTTTCATTAAGGTATCCATTGATTGATGGCCAGGGTAATTTTGGCTCAATTGATGGTGATGCGCCCGCTGCCTATCGATATACCGAAGCCCGACTGTCTGAATTGGCTGAGGAGTTATTGAAAGATTTAGAAAAAAATACTGTTGATTTTGTTCCTAATTTTGATGGCCGATTGCAGGAGCCCAAGGTCTTGCCAGCAAGTTTTCCTAATCTTTTAGTGAATGGCGCAACCGGCATCGCGGTCGGAATGGCAACCAATATTCCGCCACACAATTTTAATGAGATTGTTGATGGTTTGGTGGCGCTTATTGATGACCCAGATTTAGATTGTGAACAGTTGATGAAATATATCCAGGGTCCGGACTTTCCAACTGGTGGGGTGATTGTTGGTAAAGACGGAATCATCGAGGCATATAAAACCGGTCGTGGCAAGATAGTCGTTCGCGGAAAGTTACGAATTGAAGAAGGTAAGGGCGGTAAGGATAAAATTGTGATTACTGAAATTCCTTACCAAGTTAATAAGACAACTTTAATTGAACAGATTGCCCATTTGGTGAAAGAAAAGAAAATTACTGATGTTACTGATTTGCGCGATGAATCTGACCGTGATGGTATGAGAATTGTTTTGGAGCTGAAACGCGATGCCAATCCAGAAATTGTAATAAACCAGTTATATAAATTTACCCAGTTGCAAGAGACCTTCGGCATAATTTTATTGGTTTTGGTCGACAATGTCCCGAAAATTTTAAGTTTAGTCGAACTTTGTAAAGCATATTTAGATTTTCGCTATGAAGTGGTAAATCGGCGGACAAAGTTTGATTTGAAAGTTGCTGAAGACCGGGCACATATATTAGAGGGACTAAAGATTGCGCTAAAAAATATTGATAAAATCATCGCAATTATTAAATCAGCAAAAGACCCACAGGTTGCTAGAGACGAGTTGATGAAAAAGTTTAAACTCTCTGAAATCCAAGCCCAGGCGATTCTGGATATGAAATTGGCAAGACTGACAAATCTTGAACAGAAAAAGATTGATGAAGAGTATTTGGAGTTAATTAAAACAATTGAACGGCTCAAAGGACTGTTGGCATCAAAAAAGGCAATGATGAAATTGATTAAGGATGAACTTTTAGCCTTAAAACAAAGATTTGGTGATAAACGAAAAACCGAGATATCAAAAGGAAAAGTCGAAGATTTAGATTTAGAAGATCTGATTGCTGAAGAAGATGTCTGCATAACAATTACCCACCGCGGTTATATCAAACGAATGCCGGTTTCTGCTTACCGGCGACAGAGTCGCGGCGGTGTTGGTCGGTCAGGCGTCGAGGTATCAGAAGAAGATTTTGTTGAAGGGCTAATCACCGCAACAACCTTAGATTATCTACTCTTCTTTACTAATCGAGGAAAGTTATATTGGCTGAAAGTATATGAAATACCCGAAGGTACCTACCAGGCAAAAGGCCGTTCAATTGTCAATTTATTGGAATTAGAAAAAGACGAAAAAATCACCTCATATTTATCGGTTAGAGAATTCAGTAAGAATCAGTTTGTCTTTATGGTTACTGCTAAAGGCACGGTGAAGAAAACATCATTGGAAGAGTTTTCTAATCCAAGAAAAAAAGGCATCATCGCCATTTCGTTAGATGAAGACGACCAGTTGATTGACACCTTTTTAACATCGGGTAAAGATGAGATTATGCTGGTTACAAAATATGGCCAAGGTTTGAAATTTAAAGAAAAGGATGTTCGAGAGATGGGCCGAACCGCGGCTGGTGTCCGTGGCATAAAATTAAATAAAAAGGATATAGTAATTGATGGTAGCACCGTAAAAGAAGGCCAGTCGTTATTAATCGTAACGGCATACGGTTATGGCAAACGTTGTGATTATAATCTTTTCCCGCTAAGACATCGTGGTGGCAAAGGCGTCATTGCTGGTAAAATTAGTGATAAATCCGGTGAGTTAATCTGTGCCAAGGCAGTTTCCGAAAATGATGAGGTAATCGTTATAACTAAAAATGGCAATGTCCTACGACTGAAAGTTGCCGATATTCGAAAACAGGGCAGAGCGACAATCGGCGTTAAGTTAATTGCGATCAAAGAAGATGATATGGTCGTAGATGTTGCACCAGTTGCCACCGAGTGAGGACGATATTCCTAAATCAATAAGAAATCAGAAAAAGACAAGGCGGTTATCTTGGGATGAATATTTTTTGAAGATTGCCGAAACAGTTGCTGAGCGATCAACTTGTCTAAGAAGAAAAGTCGGCGCACTGTTGGTTGCCGACCGAAGAATTTTGGCAACCGGCTATAATGGTGCGCCAAGGAGTTTAGCCCATTGTGCTGAAATTGGGTGTTTACGACAGCTGCTGAAAATAAAAGCCGGTCAGCGAATCGAAATTTGTCGTGGCATTCACGCCGAACAAAATGCATTGGTCCAAGCAGCCTATTTCGGTCTACCGGTCGCAAATTCTACCTTGTATTCAACCCATTTCCCTTGTATCACCTGTGCTAAAATGTTGATTAATGCCGGCGTTAAACGAATTGTTGTCCGCAAGTTATATCCAGATAGATTAGCCCATAACATTCTAAAAGAAGCTAATGTCCAAATAGATGTGATTAAATAGATGTTGTCATTCCTGAAGCCGACCATCCGTGATATTATTGATATTTTAATCGTTGCAATTTTTATCTTTTATTTTTTAAAGTTCTTAAAGGGTACACGGGCATTAAGAATGCTTTATGCCTTGCTCTTTATCTTCATCGGCGCGTTTGTGGCAACTTGGTTAGATTTAAAAGCACTAAGTTTGATTTTTAATTCATTGAAGACCGTTTGGATTGTGATCTTCGTAATTTTATTCCAACCAGAAATTAGAAATGCATTAACCAGATTTGGTCGGACACGAGCGTTTCGATTTTTATTACAACCCGGCCTTGACGAAGATGATATCGAAGAGATTGTTAAGTCATGTGAGATTTTAAAAGAAAAACATATCGGTGGTCTGATCGTCATCGAACGCCAAATTGGCTTAAGAGATATTATTGAAACCGGTGTAAAAATTGAAGCCGATATCTCTTCAGAATTATTAGTTTCAATCTTTATGCCGAACTCGCCATTACATGACGGTGCCTGTATTATTTCTAATGACCAGATTATCGCCGCAGCGTGCACTTTGCCATTGGCAGAAATGTCTGAAAAGAGACATTTTCTTGGAATGAGACATCGTGCCGGCATTGGCGTCACAAACATTTCCGACGCGATTTCAATTATTATCTCGGAAGAAACTGGCCGTATCTCTTTTGCCGAAAAGGGAAATATATTATTAGGGTTGACAATTGGCGAACTTAAATATAATTTATTAAGAACAATTTTAAAGAAACCAAGCAAAGTTAAATT
>JBDRUR010000058.1:0-8875 GCA_039801485.1 Caldifarciminota bacterium | reverse complement strand
CGGCAACGATACCTCTTACTTATGGACTGTGCCAAATGTCAATTCTGATTCCTGTAAAATTAAAATCATTGCCTATGGACCAGGTTGGCAATATGACGAATCAGATGGCGTATTTAGTATCACATCCACTGACATAAATGAGATTGCTTCACAACCGCTTGCAATGACACTTGGTCTAAAGGTCTATCCAAATCCAGCAAAATCACTATTCGTTATTCGTTACTCGTTGCCCGTTGAAGGAAAAGTAACAATTCAACTCTATAATATCTCAGGAAGATTAATTAAAACTTTGGTTGACGAATACAAACAACCCGGCAACTACAAACTAACCCTTAACTCAAAAACTCTTTCTGCCGGTGTCTATTTTCTTTCGCTACGAGCCGAAAATAAAAGATTCATCGAAAAATTTGTTATCTCAAAGTAATTAATTTGGTAACTTAAGGTTTAAGTTTCTGTTGTAACGGCAATTTCCCAGACAAATATCATTGACATTTTATTGTGTTTAATTAAATTAGTTATATGAAGGTCTCAGCATACAAAAAAGCCGGTGTTGATATTAATCAGACATCAAAGATTAAATCCCAAATAAAATCATTAGTTAAAAAAACATTTTCTCCCCAAGTATTATCTGAAATTGGTTTGTTTGGTGGACTATATGAATTAACACGGTCAATGGTCGGTAGTCAACGAAAAGTGGTTTTAGTAGCCAGTTGTGACGGCGTTGGCACAAAAATCTTAATTGCAAAAATGATGAATAAACACAATACTATTGGCGAGGATATTGTTAATCACTGCGTAAATGATATTTTAACTTTAGGTGCCCGACCTTTGTTTTTTTTAGATTACATTGCCTATAGTGAAATTGACCCTAAGGTAATTGTTCAGGTCATTAAAGGCATAGTAAAAGGATGTAAAAATAATAATTGTGCACTAATTGGTGGCGAGACGGCAATGATGCCTGATATCTATCAAAAGGACGATTATGACCTAGTGGGTTTTATTATTGGTATTGTTGATAAAGATAAAATTATCAACGGTAAGCAGATTAAAGCAGGCGATATCTTAATCGGACTTCCCTCTACCGGTCTGCATACCAACGGTTATTCCTTAGCCCGAAAGGTATTTTTTTCTGATAATAATTTTACGATTAATACCAGATTTGCTGAATTAAATAAAACGTTAGGTGCAGAACTCTTAATTCCGCACCGCTCTTATTACCATCAAGTTTATCCGCTTCTCCCCTATCTTTCAGCAATCGCTCATATTACCGGCGGTGGTTTTTACGAAAATATTACCCGTTTATTACCCAAGGGCCTTTCTTGTGTCATTGATAAAACCAAATGGACAGTGCCGCCGATTTTTCGGATAATTCAAAAATATGGAAAGATTTCCGAACAAGAAATGTATTCGGTATTCAATATGGGTATTGGGATGATACTTTTTGTGCCCTATAAAAATGTTAGCAAAATTATCCAAAAAATTCCTGATGCTAAAATAATTGGTGAAGTCGTTAAAGGAAACTTTGGTGTAAAATTGCTAAATGAGAAATAAAGAAATTGCAAAAATTTTTGACCAAATTGCCGACGCCTTAGAGTTCAAAGGCGAACAGGTTTTTCGGGTCCTGGCTTATCGGAAAGCAGCACGAATTATTGAAGAATTAACCGAAGATATCGAAGTATTAAATCGCGATGGCCGATTAAAAGAAATTCCCGGTATTGGTGAGGGTATTGCTAAAAAAATCGACGAATATCTGAAAACCGGCAAAATGAAAAAATATCAAGAAGCACTGGCTGGAATACCAAAAAGCCTCTTAGAATTACTAAATATCCAAAATTTAGGTCCGAAGACATTAAGATTGGCATATGATAAACTGGGTGTCAGAAACTTAGCCGATTTGAAGAAAGTGATTGATAATGGCAGTTTAGCCAAACAATTTCGGATGGGTGATAAGAAAGTGGAGAATATTAAAAAGGGTATTCAGTTATATGAACAGGCCGGTGCTCGAATTCCAATTGACATTGCCTTTGAAATTGCCCAGGCGGTTATCAAATATTTAAAGCAATTGCCGGAAATTAAAAATATTGACGCATCTGGCTCTCTGCGTCGGATGAAAGAAACAATCGGCGACATTGACATCTTAATCTCCGGAAAAAATCCAGCAAAAATTGTTGAACATTTTACTAAAATGCCAGGGGTAATTCAAGTATTAGCCGCTGGTGATACCAAGGCATCGATAATTCTTAAGATTGGTGACCAAACAAAACAAGTAGATATTAGAATTATTGATGAAAAATCTTACGGTGCCGCATTACAATACTTTACTGGCTCCAAAGAACATAATATTAAACTGCGAAGTTTAGCCAAAGAAAAAGGATTAAAGTTATCCGAATACGGCGTTTTTAAAGATGACAAACTAATTGCCGGTAAAACCGAACAAGAAGTTTATAAAATTTTAGGCTTGCCTTGGATTCCACCGGAAATAAGAGAAGACCGAGGCGAAGTTGAAGCCGGCTTAGCCAATAAATTGCCAGTGTTGATTGAGTTCAAAGACATAAAGGGTGATTTACATATTCATTCTAATTATTCTGACGGCGCAAACTCCATTGAAGATATTGTCCAAGCAGCGCTGAAACTCAATTACCAATACCTTGCCATTGCCGACCATTCAAAAAGTGCGTCTTATGCCAATGGCTTAAACGAAGACCGATTACAAAGGCAATGGGATGAAATCGAAAAGATTCAAAGAAAATATAAAGAAATAAAGATATTAAAAGGCATTGAAGTTGATATTTTAAAATCCGGTCAACTCGATTTTTCTGATAAGATTCTAAGCCAATGTGATATTGTCATTGCCTCAGTCCATCAGGGATTCAAACATAATGTTACCCAGCGCATTTGTTCGGCAATTGAAAACCCGAATGTTGATATCATTGCCCATCCCACTGGTCGATTAATCTCCCGCAGAGAAGGATATGAAATTGACATTGAAACGGTTTTACACCACGCTCAAAAATACCAAAAGGTATTGGAAATTAATGCTTATCCAGACCGCTTAGATTTGAATGATATCTGGTCAAGAAAGGCAAAAGAACTGAAAATAAAATTGGCAATCGGCACTGATGCTCATCATCTTGATGATTTACATTGGATGCGTTTCGGCATCGGTGTTGCGCGGCGAGCATGGTTAGAGAAAGATGATGTTATTAATGCGTTGAGTTATCGGGAATTAACAAAGAGCATTTAGTTATTGACAATAAAAAATTTCACCATAAAATACCATTGATGTTTAATTTTTTTTCAAAAAGCAGTTATTTTCGCGGTGGTGTTCATGTTCCGGAATTTAAGGAATTATCTGCCAATAAACCTTTAGAAAAAGCACCGATACCGAAAAGAGTTTGGCGACCTTTTGTCCAACATACTGGCATTCGCACCAAACCCATCATCAATGTTGGTGATACAGTAAAAGTTGGCACTCAAATCGGTGAAGCCGAAGGTTATATTTCTGTTCCAATGCATGCTTCAATATCCGGCAAAGTCGTTGAATTGACTGAAATTGACCACCCAGTCCTACCAACTCGGACGCTAACCTGTGTGATTGAATCTGACGGTCAAGATATTTGGGAAGAAAGCATCAAACCACGTGATTATTATAATCTATCTAAATCAGAACTCATCGCGATTATTCGCGATGCCGGCATAGTTGGCTTAGGAGGAGCAGCATTTCCGACCTATGTCAAACTTTCACCGCCACCAAATAAGCCGATTGACACTTTAATTATCAACGGCTGTGAATGTGAACCTTATCTTACTGCTGACCATCGATTAATGCTTGAAAAACCGAACGAAATAATTGAAGGCATAAAAATTATTGCCAAAATTCTTAATGTTGCTAAAGCAATTATTGCAATTGAAGACAACAAACCTGATGCGATTGCGGTAATGACTGAGAATCTTCAACATCACATTCAATCAATTGCTTTCAGTATCGAAGTAAAAAGCGTCAAAACTAAATATCCCCAAGGTGCCGAAAAGCAGTTAATCAAAACTATTTTGAACCGAAAAGTGCCGGCTGGCGGTTTGCCAATGGATGTTGGTGTTTTAGTTCATAATGTCGGCACTACTTATGCAATTTATGAGGCGTGTAAATACAATAAACCATTGATTGAACGTGTTGTTACGGTAACTGGCTCAGGTGTCAAAGAGCCAAAAAATTTATGGGTGCGGATTGGCACCCCGGTCTACGAATTGATAAAATTTTGCGGTGGCTATACTGATGAACCGGCAAAGATTATTTTTGGGGGGCCAATGACCGGCGTCGCCCAATACAACGATGAATTACCAATTATCAAAGGCACTTCGGCAATCATCGTTTTAAGAAAAGATGAAGTTGAAATTGAATCAGAAGGACCGTGCATTCGCTGTGGCAGATGTCTTGAAGCCTGCCCAATGTTTCTCCAGCCAACCTTGCTCCACAGTTTTATCAAAAAACGTGATTTTATCAAAGCAAAAGAGTATAATGTCTTAGATTGTATCGAATGTGGTTGTTGTGCCTATGTTTGTCCTGCTAAAATAAAACTCGTGCATTCATTTATTTATGCCAAACGTGAGTTAAGAAATGCCAAATAATTCTGAAACAATTTCAATCAAAGAGTTATATGTTTCGGTTGCTCCTCATATTCGTTCAACCTTAACTATTCCCAAAGTAATGTGGTCGGTGGTGATTGCCTTGCTACCGGCTTTGTTCGGCTCAATATATTTTTTTGGTCTTAGAGCATTACTAATAACAATCATAAGTGTTATTTCGGCAGTGGGATTTGAAGCAATCACTCAAAAACTATTTGGCAGAAAAATTACCATCCTTGATGGCAGTGCGGTGATTACCGGTATCTTATTAGCCTTTAATTTACCGCCGAAAATTCCGTTTTGGATACCAATTATTGGTTCAGCATTTGCCATCGTTATCACGAAACAATTATTTGGTGGGCTTGGTTATAATTTTATCAATCCGGCATTAGCCGCACGCGCATTTTTAATGGTCTCATGGCCACAATTGATGACAACCAATTGGCTGGCGCCGAAAACCGGCTTTTTAGCCGGTGTTGATGCTATAACCCAGGCAACGCCTTTATCGTTAGCAAAAATGTCACCTAATTATGCAAAAATATTAAATTCCTTTGATGTCATTAAAAATCTCATCATCGGCAACTGTGGTGGTTGTCTTGGTGAAACTTCAGCATTACTATTAATTATCGGCGCAATTTTTTTACTGGTTACTAAAATCATTAGTTATCGTATACCTTTGGCTTATATTGGCACGGTTATTATATTGTCATTGATTTTGCCAACAAACTACTCACCATTGTTTCATATATTCTCTGGCGGCTTAATTCTCGGCGCTTTTTTTATGGCAACTGATTATGTCACTTCACCAATTACCGCCAAAGGACAATGGATATTTGGTATTGGTTGCGGTATAATCACAATGTTAATTAGATTGTGGGGCGGGTATCCCGAAGGTGTTTCTTATTCAATATTATTTATGAATGTCGCGACGCCTTTAATTGACCGATATACCAAACCAAAAGTATTTGGAGGAAAATAGAAATTATGAAATCATTAACTTGGATGATAATTTCACTGTGTATTATCTGTATAATTGCCGCCGGCTTATTAGCGCGGGTTTATACCATAACTAAAGAAAAAATTGATAAACAAATTACCGAAAATTTGTTAAAACAATTATCCTATGTTCTGCCGGCCGCAAAAAGTTTTAAAGAAGTTATCCCTGACTCATTGTGGATTGGATATGAAGATTCGCTAGCAACTGGTCAAAAAGTTGGCATTGTCTTTAAAGTCGGACCATATGGCTATGCCGGACCAATTCCGATATTAGTTGGCTATGGCACTGATTCGTTAGTTAAAAAGATTTATATTGCCTCAGCCGCTGAAGGACTCAAAGAAACACCCGGTTTGGGCTTAAAAATAACTGAGAAAAAATTCAAAGACCAATTTAATAATAAATCATATAACGAAATCAAACTCACAAAAGACGGTGGTAAAATTAGCGCAATCACTGCGGCAACCATCTCTTCAAATGCGGTCGTTAATGGTATCCGAAGTGGTATTGAACGATATAAAAAATATCTGCTGACCGACACTATCCAATCAGTCGCCACTGATAGCACAATTGACACAATATTAATAAAACGATTCAAAAGTTTACTGCCCAATGCAGTTAAATTTCAAAATGTGATTAAGGATTCTGTTTGGCGTGGCTATGATGATAAAAGTAATTCAATTGGAATTATTTTTAAAACCGCACCACTCGGATATGGTGGTTTAATACCGATTTATGTTGGTTATGGTAATGATGAAATGATAAAAAATATCTATATAAGTTCACCCGAAGAAGGTTTAAAAGAAACAGCCAATATCGGCACCAAAATCCTCGACGAGCGGTTTATAAAACAATTTGAAAGCAAAAAGTTAACCGATTTAAAATTAACTGTTAATGGCGGACCTATTCAAGCGATTAGCGGCGCAACAATCTCGTCCGAAGCAGTATTGAATGGTATTCGTGAAGGTATTTTACGATATGCCAAGTATCTTAAAACTGATAGCTTGCCGACAAGATGAACCAAAAAGTTAACCGATTAAAATATCTTACCGATGGTATAATTATTGAGAATCCGATATTAGTCATTATGATTGGGTTATGCCCAACCTTAGCAACATCAATAACCGCCAAAGATGCCTTAGGCATGGGTATCGCAACATCGTTTGTTTTAATTTGCTCTAATATTGTTATTTCAGCAATAAGAAAATTTGTACCGGACTCAATAAGAATTCCAATATTTATTATAATTATCTCGACATTTGTAACAATTGTTGATTATGTGATGCAGGCGTATGCACCGACATTATACCGAGTATTAGGTGTTTTTGTGCCCTTGATTGTTGTTAATTGTATCATTTTAGGCAGAGCCGAAGCATTTGCCTATCATCACAATATATTTGATTCGTTTCTTGACGGTTTAGGAAAATCGCTTGGTTTTATCTTAGTAATTGGGCTAATGGGGATCATTCGCGAATATTTAAGCCAAGGTTCGGTATTTGGAATTGCCATTGGTCCCAAGTTTCTCATTTCACAGCCAATCTTATTTATGATCTTCCCGCCGGGCGGATTTCTACTAATTGGGCTACTCAAAGCATTTATAAATAAGTTTATTATAAAATCAGAAACATTCGAGTAAGTATGGGTAATAACTTATTATTGATATTTTTAGCGGCGTTTATTGTGAACAATATCCTTTTGATGCGATACATTGGCCTTTGTCCATTTTTTGGTGTTTCTACTTCCTTAACAACCGCTTTTGGGATGAGCGCAGCGGTCCTTTTTGTAATGTTATTAGCGACTTGGGTGACCTGGATTGTCTATCACTATTTACTATTACCTTTAGGATTAGTATTTCTTAGAACAGCAACTTTTATTTTAGTAATCGCCTCGTTAGTCCAGTTTGTTGAAATGTTTTTGAAAAAGAATTTTAAAACACTATATTCGGCGCTGGGCATATACTTACCATTAATAACTACTAATTGCGCAATTTTAGCCGTGACTTTCTTGGTTATTAATTATCGATATTCGTTATTACAGTCAACAATTTTTGCCATCGGCACTGCTTTGGGATTTGCTTTGGTTATTATTTTGTTCTCTGCCATTCGGGAACGACTTGAGTTTGCGCCAATTTCACGGGCATTTAAGGGTTATCCAATCGCATTTATCTCAGCATCACTGGTTGCTTTAGCATTTTTAGGCTTTGTTGGATTATTTAAACTGACATTATAAAACAAAAAATGACGACGTTTATTAAATCAATTGCATTGCTTGGTGGTTTGGGATTTATCTTAGGAACAATTCTTTCAGTGATATTCAAAAAATTAGCAATTGTCGAAGATGAATTAGAGCAAAATATAAAATCAGCCCTACCCGGCTCAAATTGTGGTGCTTGCGGTTATCCGGGCTGCGCCGTCTATGCTGAAAAAATAATAAAAGAAAATGCTCCATTGAATAAATGTCTTCCCGGTGGTAAGGAGGTTGCCGAAAAATTATCTAAAATAATGGGCAAAGAAGTTGAATTCCAAGAACCAAAAATCGCAGTGTTAATATGTCGTGGTGGCAAAACTGAATGTCGTGAAAGATTTATTTATGATGGCGGCACCGATTGTCGTCAAGCGTATATCGTTCACGGCGGCAATAAAAGTTGTGTATTTGGTTGTGTGGGCTTAGGTCATTGTGTATCAATTTGTCCTTTTGGCGCCATCAAAATGGGCGAGAATCGTTTGCCGATTATCAATGAAAAAAAGTGCACTGGCTGTGGTATCTGTGTTAAAGAATGTCCAAAAATGACTTTAAAATTAATACCACGGTCAAAATTAGTCTATCTCGCCTGTGTTTCAACTGACAAAGGAAAGGCAGTTAAAGATGTCTGTACCGTTGGTTGCTTTGCTTGTAATATCTGTGTTCGCGCCTGTCCTTATCAGGCATTAACGATGATTAACAATTTACCAGTGATGGATTTATCAAAATGTGTTGATTGCGGAATCTGCGTTCACCGGTGCCCCACAAAATCATATATTGACCGGGCAAAAGCCCGACCGTATGCAATCATCTCGTCGGTCTGCACTGGTTGTGGTGAATGTGTAAAAGTTTGTCAATTCAAGGCAATTGAAGGAAAAATTAATGAACGACATAAGGTCTTAGTTGGAAAATGCATCGGTTGTGGTGAATGCTTTAAAGTTTGCCCGGTTAAGGCAATAACGATGGCTGGTGCCTTGGGCCACCAGACAAAAGTAGCATAAAGATATATAATCTTGA
>JBDRUR010000057.1:0-8996 GCA_039801485.1 Caldifarciminota bacterium | reverse complement strand
GACTTTTAAAGTGCGTTGGTTAGTCAAGAATCGGTAGCGACCAGCCTTTATTTTTCGGTCATATTTTAACACCTTTGCCCAAAATAAGAATATCTTCGGGTCAGAAATAATTTTATTGGTGGCTAATTTCTGGGCGATGCTTGTAAGGCTTTCATTGGGATAAATTATGATGACTTGGCTACTCTGATTATTTCTATTTAGTGGCTGATTGCAGCCGATCGCGAAGATAACTAACAAAAAAATATTGATGGCTGACTTTATTAGCCTTTTATTCATTGTTTTCTTTTTTGGCTTAAATAGTCTTGTAACATAATAATTGCGGAAATTTTATCAAGCAAAGTCTTTGGCGGTGTTGGTTTTCTTTTTACTTGTTCAATAATCTTTTTAGAAATTTCAGTAGTTAAGCGTTCATCCAAAAGTTCAATTGGTACCTCAAAATTTTGTTCTAACAGTCTTTTAAAATCTAACACTTCCAATGCAATTTTGGTAATTTTACCGGACATTGAAATTGGATAACCAAGAATAATCTTCTCAACATTTTTTGTTGATATTATTGCTTTCAATTTTTCAATTGCCTCATTCGGTTTCTTATAATGGATGCTATCTAAGCCAGATGCAATGACCTTATTTTCATCAGAAATTGCTAAACCAATATGTCTTTTGCCAAAGTCAATTGCTAAAATTCGCCCCATCTTAACAGTCGGTCTTTAATCTAATATAGTCATACATTGTGCCTTTTGCCTGTTTTATTTGTAAAGCATCGACAATATTCTGATATTTGAAATTCAAAATACCAGCACCCAAAATAACTGCGCCTTCAGCTGCTTCTTTAGCAATCTTTGCCGTTCGGGTTACCGGCACGATTGGGGTCTGTGGAAAATAAAATTTCAATCGTGCGATTAACCTTTGTTTAATTTTAGCCACACGCGATAATCTTCCGGATAGTATTAATTCTTTGGCGTCAGGATTACTCACTAACATACAAGCAACATCTTTAATCGCGCTTTCAATTAACAGCAAAAATGCTTGGTGATACTTTAATAAATTGGATATCGCTTGGATTGGTTTATTGATTAAACTCAAAGCGCCACCAGTAAATAATACCTGCTGGGGTAGTTTACCGACCCTGATTGCTAACTCGCCGTCTAAGTGACCACTGCCAAGTAGACCGGGAAATCCGGAAGTACCGCCTAAACCATCAATCACTTTGCCATTTTTTACTGCGATCGCCGAAGTAAAACCAAAGCCGATTTCCAACAGGACAAATGAAGTTTTATTTGCTGGAATCTTCAATCTTTGCATTTGGTCTTTCATTGCCAAGGCAACACAGCATAGTTTATCAGCGGTGCCGATATCTAATTTATTTAACTTTCGATACACGGGAACAGTTGGTAGATGAATTACGCCAGGAGTAAAATAGACTGGTAGTTTCATCGTCTTCATTTTTTGAAAGAGTTGTTTAATGCCTTCATTAACTGATACCCCACCGGTATCTTTGTCTTCGATTGGCAGGATTTGATTCAATGTTTCTTCAGTCGCATTAGCCAGTTTGGTCAAAGGCAGACCATAACCTGATGGTCCAATTATTGCGTCAACTGGTAAATACGGTTTTAATTCCGACAAAAGTAATTCTGGATTTGCTGCGACTTTATCTGAAGGAATTGATTTGTCTAAAAAGATTTGTTCATGATCATTAAAAAACATAACCCCAAGGATATCAAAACTTTTCGTGCCCGGGTCGATACCAATTATTTTGTGCATTTTTTTATTTTTTACTCATAATGGACAAAATGGGTCAGATTGATGCCAATCACCGGTAAGCATAAAAGTGCGCACCCGACAACCACCACAGATTAGTTGATATTGGCACTTACCACATTTGCCTTTTCGGTTTGTTTTATCTCGAATACTTTTGATGGTTGTTAAGCCGATTTCATTATAACTTAGTGGTGAAAAACTACACGGCTTTAATAAACCATCAGGCTCAATAAACAGATATTCGCCAAAGATACAACCCAGTTTTTCTTCGGCAACAATCGGTCCTTGAGCTTGAGGCGACTTTTTAATTTTATAATTCATCTTTTTGGTCCAGGCATTAAAAAACGGTTCGTCAACCTGAACATTGATTTGATATTGCTCACTGATATTGGCAATTGTATCAAATACCTTGTTATAGTTCGTTGTAGGTAAGATACCTTTTGCTTGAGCACGATTAGGTTTAAAACCTAAAAAGTTAATTCTACGAATATTATTAGCAAACGCAAATTTACCCAGCGCGTCAATTTCGCCAGTTGAGTAATTAAGTGGCTGTAAAGTTACATTGATTGAATCCAATAGGTTATAACTTTGGGCAATTTCAATTGCCTTAATCATTGTCTGATAATTGGCGCCTTGGCGAATTTGCTCGTATGTTTTCGGAACACTTGAATCAACACTAATCATTAATTTAACATTAATTTGTTGGCACTTTTCCGCTAATTGCTGATTAAAATCCATTCCGGAACTGATAATGTAAATTGGGATATTATTGCGATTAACCGCGGGTTTTAATATTTCAATTATCTCAAAAATATCGGCTCGTAAAAATGGTTCGCCACCTTCAATCAAAATCCATTGCGGACTAATTTTGTTTAGCTGTTTTGCCAAGTCTATTGCTTGGCGATGAGACAATTCCTTTATCTTTTGTTGCTTATCTTTTGACGGTCTAAAATAACGACAATGAACGCAGTTTAGATGGCATTTGGTCGTGATTGCCCAGTCAATAAAAATTGGTTGGGAATTTTTAATTATCAAATTCAGCGTGCCCATTATGTTTTTATTATAATTAAAAGAAAATATTAATAACGAATTTGAAAATCAGTAAATTCACCAATATAATCCTGCCAATCAATTTTGATATCTTTTACTTTGGCATAAGCCGGACCAATTTTCACTGCTGAGATTAATTTTTCTAAATCTTCATGCTTTCCTTCAGCAACAATTTGGACACTGCCATCATCGAGATTCTTAACCCAGCCGGTTATGCCAAACTCTTCGGCTTTTCTCAGAGTAAAATCCCGGAAAAAGACTCCTTGAACCCGTCCATAAACAATAATCTCAACCCGCTTTTTATCCATCAAGACGATATTTAATCACCGTTCAAATCATTAATTAATAATTACACTTTTCTTAGTTAGCTCTTGCTCATTAACTTTTAATTTCACAATATAACAACCGGTTGATAACTGTTTTGGTAAATCAATTAATGACCGATTGGTCGTTATTGAATAGACCAGCCGTCCTTGAATATCAAATAAAGCAAGTTCAATTGAACTGTGTTCATCAATATTAGCTATGATGAGTTTACGATTTTTGATGATAAACGATGGAAGCGTCCGGGTCAAAATATTATTGGTTTCGTAGATCGCGGCTGGATAGACATAGCAGTAAGTTGTCTGCCAATCATTATCATGGTTAACATCGTTGGCTAATTTCGTTGAACATTTGACGAGATAATTACCGGTGTCGGTTGGATGCCAGAGCGAGTCCCATTCTAAATCAAATTCCAGACCGGCCGACAGGCTCAATCTTTGAGTTGCGGTCCAGCCATTAATATAAAAGTCAATATAAAATATCTCGCGAACATTGCCATAATTTTTAATCCGTGCTTTGGGATGAATATAAGAACCGACGGCAACATTAGCTTGGGGTTCAATAATCGCCAACACCGCAACATCGCGCACTCGGACAAATATCCGGTCAGAAATAGAATTGTTATTTGGCCGTTCATCAGTTGCCAACATCGTCGTGCATAAAACGGCTTGATAGTTTCGCATATTCATTGTGCACGGCGGAAAAGTCACAATGATTGAATCCCCGGCACCTAAATTAATATTCTGGCTGTGCTCATAAAAATTGCCAATGGTCAATTTTACCGGGAAGTTTTCGGCAAATTGACCGTAATTCTTTACCAATGCCTGGATTGTTACAACCTGACCCGAGTCAACATTAACCGGATACCCGGATAAACTTACAATTCCGACATCGTGTAGTATTCTAATATTGGCAGAATAGTTAAATCCCTGGGCACCGGTATTCCATTCCCATTGTAATAGTACCGGAATCAAGGCAAAGTGGTCGTAGTTTTGCCAGTCAAAAGAGTCGCTACCGGCACCGCTGGTATTTAAAGTAAGTTCATAGACATTTGATTGGCCATTGGGTTTATAAGCAACAACATGACAACCCCAGCGGTAAAGACTTTGGGCATTGAAGTCAATAAAGATTTTGCCACCGCCATTAAGAAATTGAATAAAATTTGTACCGCCAACATTATTTACTGGATAAGAACCCTGATTACCCGTTACCGGATATGACAGATGCGACTGGAGAATTCTTGAGGTTGGGAACAGATTACCTTCTTTAAAAAAGTGAATGGTATCGGCGCGGGTGCCGGTAAAATATCGCCAGACCGAATAATTTTTCAGTGCCAAGGTCAAACTCGAACCATAATCATTAGTTAACACATAGTCAATACCGCTCAGGGCATTTTGGCCGGCAATTTGTCCTTGATAGGTCCAAATTTTGCGGATACAATCTAAATCATAGAACTCCCGTAAAAACATTGGCCAAATGCCGCCGGCATACCAATAAAGATTCGAGCCATTGGTAATTGACAGATGAGGGTCATTTAGCGGATTGGGCGAAGTTGAAAGAAAACCCAGATAATCATTTAATTCATCATAGACAATGTCTTCTGCCCAGACCGCACAATTTTCCATCCACCAGGTGCCTTCAACACTACTATACCGAAACTCAATCGCATGCATAAACTCGTGAGTAACGGTTGACTTCATATAATTAAGGCTCAAATCATTGGCAATCCGAAAATGGGAACAGACACCATCAGGATAAGGATTAGGATAACCATATTCGGGATAAGTAACCCCGGCAATACCAGATGAGAGTTGCATTATATAGATATCATAACGGTCATCACCACCTTGATTAAAATCCGGTGGCGGTGGTGCATAACCTAAACTATCAACCAAAATCGTCCAACTATATTGCAACGCACTGGCGGCAGTTTCGGCATAAACCGTTGAGACCGCATCCACACCTTGTTGGGTATAATGAACGCGAAAGTTGGTGCGGTCAATGGTTAACTCCGGACCAGATAAGGTTGGCCTTACTGGCAGAAGTTTGCCCTGTCGAAAATCTTCTAAAACTGACGGCGTGCCACAAAAATCACCACGATATTGAAAAGAACTTGTCTCGGCAATTGCCCAATTGGCAATAATAATAATAAAAATAATCAATGATAAGTATTTTTTCATACTAAACATTTTGCCTAAAAAAAACAGAAAATGCAAGAAAAATATTTTGTGATTAATGACAATTTAATTTCATTAACAATAACATTATTTAAACGGCTGAGGTAGGAGTTTGGTTAAGTTTATCTTTTTTATTTTACCAAGACCATTGATAAGAATTAACTCGATTTTGGGGCTGAATTCACTCAAAACTTGTCGGCAGGCACCACAGGGCATTGTAAATTTTTTGGTATTGGTATAAATCGCAATTGCCTTAAACTTCTTTTCACCCTCAGAAATTGCCTTAAACAGCGCGACGCGTTCAGCACAAACGGTCAATCCATAAGAAACATTTTCAATATTGGCACCAGTATAAATCTTGTTGGATTTAGTCAAAATTGCCGAGCCGACTTTGAATTTCGAATAGGGTGCATAAGCAAATTTACTGGCTTGTTTTGCCGAAGTAATTAGCTCTTCAAGATAATTCATAATCTTATTTCTTTGTAAAAACTTGTGCCATTTTTCAATGCCGGCAATTGGAGATACTCAGCAATTGTTTGACCTAAATCGGCAAAGGTCTTTCTGATACCCAAATCAGCACCACGAATATTTCGGCCATAAACTAATATCGGCACATATTCCCGAGAATGGTCGGTTGAAGGCGTTGTTGGGTCATTACCATGGTCAGCAGTGATAAATAAGATATCGTCGTCAGTTAAGTTATCAATGATCTCAGGCAATCTTTGGTCAAAGGCGAGCAGTCCTTGGTAAAAATTTTCACAGTCATTGCGATGCCCCCAGTCCATATCAAACTGAATAAAATTAGTAAAAATTATACCCTGACGATACTTCGCCATTGCTTTAAGTGTATAATCAAAACATTCATTATTATTCACTGAATGGAAAGAGACGGTATAGCCGCGATGAGCAAAAAGTTCATCAACCTTGCCAATAACAACTACTTCGTATTTATGTTCTTTAGCAATGTCGAGTAAAGTCAAACTTGGTGGCGGTAAAGAATAATCCCGGCGATTTTTGGTGCGAACAAAATTTCCCGGTCTACCAGTAAACGGTCGGGCAATGACCCTTAATACCGAATGTTTGCCAATCAGGATTTTTCTAATCGTGATACACATCTTATACAATTCACTTAATGGAATCACATCTTCGTGAGCGGCAATCTGAAAAACACTATCAGCAGAAGTATAAACGATTGGACGCTGGGTCATAATATGTTCTTCACCCAGTTCATTAATAATTTCAGTGCCGGATGCTGGTTTATTACCAATAACTTTTCGACCAATTGCCTGTTCAATCTCGGCGATTAGTTCTTTGGGAAAGCCGTTGGGATAAGTCGGAAAAGGTTTGTCTAAAATAATGCCCATTAACTCCCAGTGACCCGAAGTCGAATCCTTACCCGGTGAACATTCTGCCATTTTACCATAAGCGACTAATGGCGATTTTACTTTTTTGACACTTGGGATATTAACAATGTTACCCAAGCCCAGTTTTTCCAAATTCGGTAATTTAAAATCTTTGATAACTTTTGCGAGATTTGCTAAAGTATTTGAGCCGGTATCGTTATAAAGGTAGGCATCAGGCAGTTCACCAATTCCGACGCCATCTAACAATAGGATTATTGCTCTTTTCATCAATAAAAAATGCCGGAGGCGGGATTTGAACCCGCACGCTGTGAAGCCTACGCCCCTCAAACGTATGTGTCTGCCAATTCCACCACCCCGGCATTATTTTTATTATATAAAATTGACCAAAATTGTCAATGATATTGACACGACGGTATATTTGATTAAACTTTTGGCAAATGAAGATAGTCTAAATATTCGTGGAGAAAAATTGGATAAAATATCTAACGAAAAACAACTTTCCGACAACGAGTTGGTGTCTGAATTTACTAATGGCAATGAGTCGGCGTTTGACGAGTTGGTTCGACGCCACTATACCAAGATTTATCAACTGGCTTTTCGGATGGTTGGCAATGCCGAAGACGCCGTGGAATTGGCACAAGACACCTTTATTCGTGCCTATAAAGCAATGCCCAAATTCAATAAGAAATCGGCATTCTATACCTGGCTTTATCGTATTTGCGCCAATCGCTGCTTGTCATTTATTAAGAAAAAACAGAAACAAAAAACTACGCTATCACTCGATTCACTAAATGAGGAAAAACAGATGTTAAGTATCGTTAGTCAAGAGAGCACTATTCAAGAGCCAACAACAATCGCCCGACAACAAAAGATGCTGACAGCAATTAACCAGGCAATAAACCAATTACCGCCACGGCAAAGAGCAATCTTTATGATGCGACAATATGACGATATGAGCAATGAAGAAATCGCCAAGGTTTTGAAACTATCGACCGGTGGCGTTAAATCTAATTATTATCAGGCAATACTAAAACTAAAAGAGATGCTTAAGGACCTATTATCAAAATGAAGTGCGATAAAGTAAGAGCACGATTAGTTGCGTATCTAAATCAAGCACTAAATCAGCGATTACAGAACAAGATTGCGATGCATCTTGCGACCTGTACTCAATGTCAGAGAGAACTAACCGAAATAAAGTTATTATATGACTCATTAAGCCAATATCAACCAACAACTAACCTGCCGATTAGCGAGCAAGAATTTCTAATGGCGGTTAAAACAAGAATTCATCAGGAAAATCTCCAAACACGACCGGTGAGGTGGCGAGCGCGATTAGCACCAATTTTGGCATCAGCATTATCGTTGATAATAATTGTTGTCGGGTTGCTTTACTTAACTCATCGCCGGCAAAATTTACAATTACCTGAGGAGAGCGCACAATTTGTCTTAGTTGGTACTGAAGAAATCAGTCCGGAATTTATTTACAAACATACTGACATTACTATTCAGGAACAGGTATTGGATAACTTTCTGGACGATGTTTCGTTAGAAGACTTACAGGCACTGGAGACAGAAATCATCTCAGATGTCGAAAGTGATAATCTATTAGATATTTTATCTGATGAAGAAAAAGATATCCTTTACACCAATCTATTGGAAATATATTACCACCAATTAAATAATAATGATAACCAATATCAAAACATTGGAGGATAAAATGCGAAACATAATCTTTGGCTTATTATTAACTTTGAGCATTATCTTGGCACAACCAATGCCAGAAAAACTGGCGATTGCTGACGAACCACCAGATGAACCGGAGTTTGCGTCCAAACATCCTGGACAGATGATGGAGACAATTCGGGTATGGCGATTGACCGAAATTTTAAATTTGACCGAAGACCAGAGCGTGAGATTCTTCCCAAAGATCAAAGAGCTGCAGAAGGCGCGTGAGGAATTTGAACAAAAAAGAATCGAAATATCATCGGCAATCGAAGACTTGCTCAAAGATGCTAAGAAATATGAGAAAGAACTAAAGGCGAAAATCCAGGAATTTGAGCAATACGAAACAAAACTACACGAAAAAGAAAAACAGTTAAGAAAGGAAATTGCCAATATCTTAACCCCGGAACAACAGGCAAAATTTATGCTCTTTCAGATGCGGTTTAACCGAGAGATGCGGGAGATGATTAAAGAAATGCGCGAGCGAAAAGGCGAAATGAAGAGAAAATTACGCGAGCGGTTTCAAGAACAACGCCGAAAACGATGGCAACTATGGTAAATAATTAACTCATACTTCCTCCCCCCAAAGCCCGAAGCATTT
>JBDRUR010000056.1:0-9641 GCA_039801485.1 Caldifarciminota bacterium | reverse complement strand
AACGCCATAACCAATTCGACAATATCTAATGAGTCGGCACCCAAATCTTCAACAAATGAAGCATTTTCGGTAACCTTTTCTGGAGTGACATGCAATTGCTCAATAATGATATTTTTTACATCATCAACTAATGCCATAACGCCTCCTGACATTTATATTGTATATTTTACACATACATTTAATTGATGTATTTTACAAAAGATATGATTAAAGTCAAGTAAAAATCATTACCGGTAACTGAGTTTATTCTCATTCTGAACACTTGAAAGACATGCGACAATCTCAAAGAAAGATTACTTCGGCTTCGCTTTGCAATAACATAGTCATAGAAACAAACATAATTGGGGTGCTTTTCTGCTCCGATCCTGAACAGATATCTGAAGCCAATGCGCTTTATGGTCTTGGTTGACTTTTGACAATTACTAAGTAATATTAATTAAAATGCCGTGGTATATTTTTATTCACCCGGTTTGGCAGTTGGTTGCATTATATTTAGGCATTAAAAATCTTTATCAGGGATTTAATCGCGAAAGCAGCCTTGTATTTTCGCTCCGCAAACATATCAATACCGGCTTGGTTTTTATTGTTCTTACTGCCCTAGGCTATCTTATTGGTCATCAATCGAGTAAAGCACTTAAAGAGTTAAATATCATCTTTGTCATTAAAGGCCACCGATTCCTTGCCAATCTAACTTTAATATTTTTAGGGCTAATTTTATTGTCTGGATTATTAACCAGAAAAGATTGGCGGCATTTTAAATGGCTTCATTTTCTTCATCCTTGGTTTAGTCTATTAACCGTCGGTATAATATTTGCCCAACTATTTCTGACAATTAGTAAGTTCGTTGGGTGGTGAAGTTTTCTATAATTCTGTCTGCCCATTACTATTGACATTTTTGATTTCGCCAATAAAATAAAAGTGTGTTAATACGCGACATTGCTCAATTTGATGGTAAAACAGTTACAATTGCCGGTTGGGTGTATAATAAACGGTCTTCAGGAAAAGTTAGGTTTGTTTTGGTCCGTGACGGCACCGGTATTGTTCAATGCGTATTTTCCGAAAAAGATGTTTCAGCTGATGATTTTGATTTAGCCGATAAAATTACCCAGGAATCATCATTATATATTACCGGCACTGTAAAAAAAGAACAAAAAGCACCCGGTGGTTATGAGTTAGTTGCCCAAAAGATTGAGTTAATCCAAATGGCGCAGGATTATCCAATTACGCCCAAAGAACATGGCATTGAATTCCTGATGAAATACCGGCATTTGTGGTTGCGTTCTCGTCGACAAAATGCGATTATAATCATCCGCTCACAACTAATTAAAGCCATTCGCGATTATTTTGATAATAACGGTTTTGTTTTGGTTGATACCCCAATTTTGACACCCGCGGCTGTTGAAGGCACAACCACGCTATTTGAAGTCGACTATTTTGGTGAAAAGACCTATTTGACCCAATCCGGGCAACTTTATAATGAACCGAATGCCGCTGCCTTTAACAAAGTCTATTGCTTTGGGCCAACTTTTCGCGCCGAAAAATCGAAAACCCGCCGGCACCTTACCGAATTCTGGATGGTAGAACCTGAAGTGGCGTTTGCCGATTTAAGTGACATTATTAACTTAGCTGAAGATTTTATCTGTTATATTGTTGAACGAGTGCTGACCAAGTGTCAAGAACAATTTAAAATACTACAACGCGATAGCTCAAAATTAGCGCAGATTAAAAAACCATTCCCGCGCATTACTTATACTGAAGCAATTGATAAATTAAACGCTAATGGCAAACCAGTTAAATGGGGCGATGATTTTGGTGGCGACGAAGAAACCATCTTATCTAATCTTTACGACAAACCGTTAATTATTACCCACTATCCGGCACAATGTAAGGCATTTTATATGAAACGAGATGCCCAAGATGAACGATTAGCCTTAGGTGTTGATATCCTTGCACCCGAAGGTTATGGCGAAATTATTGGCGGAGGCCAACGCGAAGATGACCTGGCAATTTTAGAAAAACGCATCGAAGAATATAATCTACCGAAACAAGCATTTGAGTGGTATCTTGATGTCCGACGATACGGCACTTTTCCCCACTCGGGTTTTGGCTTAGGTGTTGAACGAACTCTGGCGTGGATCTGCGCATTGCCTCATGTCCGCGAAGCGATACCTTATCCAAGAATGTTAGAAAAAATTTATCCATAATAAAAATTTGACACCGAATCACAAAAGTTACCGAGTAAAAATAATGTTTCGGTTTCGTCGGTGTCTTAGTAGCTAAATTAGGAGGACAAAATGACCGAAAAGAAAGTTGGTAAAGTAACCCACTTTTTCGGCAAAATCAGCGTGGCAATTGTCGAACTAACCGATGATTCGCTCTCGGTTGGCGATACTATTCACATTAAAGGTCATACCTCGGATTTCACCCAAAAAGTCGAATCAATGCAAATTGAACATCAGAATGTCCCGAAAGCTGAAATTGGTCAAACCATTGGATTGAAAGTTATCGCCCATGCCCATGAAAATGATATTGTCTATAAAGTAATTGAATAAAAATAAAAACGGAGGAATATGGCGAGAAGTAAAAGTAAACAAAAAAGAAAACGATTTCTGTTCAGATTAAAAAGAAAAAAACGCGCCGAAAGGAAAAAACAATTAATGGCGCAACAACCAACAATCCAAAATGTAGCATAAACCGGTCAAAGTTAATTGGCTACAATTTGGTTTAAAAAGCTACTGCTTAATTATTTCAAACTTATCTCGTTAAACTATACGCAATGAAAGGCACGATTTACTTAGTGCCTTTTGGTAAACAAAAGGCAACCGAGTTCTTACTGCAACAAGCAATTCACGGCATATCAGGAAACGACTTTTCCAATATTTTATATATCGGTCCGACGCCTCGGAAAATTCGCGACGCCCAAATTACCTTTGCCAATTTAATTCCAGCCGATGGTTTTATCCCGCCAAAATTTTTTACAATTAAACAGTTTACTAATGAACTCTTTCTCAAATATTGTCAGGATTATAAAAAACTGTCCGATTATCTAAAACCGCTTTTGATTCAAAAAATCTCTCCGGATATCTCAATCGGTTATGCGAAACTGATTGCCGAGTTTATTCGTGAGACTAAACAATACCTTACTGATTATACTGATACTGACTTGGAAGAGATTATTTTAAAAGAGCTGATTAATAAAGGATGCCCAGCTGATGGCGATATTTATCGGCGAATTCAAAATGCCTTAAGTATTCGTGCTCAGTATAATCAACTATTAAAAACAAAGAAATGGCTTGATGCTGAAGATGTCGGATTACAATCACTTGAATTTATCAATAATGTTGAAGTAAAGATTCTTGTGCTTGATGGTTTTTTCTATGATCTAACCAAACTTGAAGAAAAGATTGTTACTGCCTTAATTAACCGCGCCGAAAAAGTCTATGCATTATCATTCTATGATGAGCGAATACCCGAAGCCTATGCCTTGCCTCAGGAATTTTTAGTATTTCTTCATAAATTAAATCTATTTCAAGAAGAAAAAATTAGCGAGCACGTTGATATTCGCAGTGACTTACCTTATTATGTATGTCCATCAATTGAAGAAGAGGTCGACTTTATTGCCTCTCGCATCAAATATGAGTATCACCACCAAGATTTGTCCCTTAACCGAACGCTGGTAACTTTTAGTCGGCTTGATGAATATGAGACCACTGTTCGCCGAATTTTTGATAAGTATCAAATTCCCTATTCACTTGACACTACCAAATATCTTAGTAAGACCCAACCAGTAATTGCGGTGCTGACATTGTTGCGAGCAATAGTTAATGATTTTCCACGACTGGAAACGGTTGCGGTGTTATCATCAAAATTTTTCAATCGATTTTCTCAAGAGACCAAAGATGTGATTAATTACTTTTCCAAAAAGGCTGGTATTATCAAAACCGCCAATCAATGGAAAGATTTTGGTGCTACCTTAAAAGCAATATTGAAAGAAGAAAATAAATTAACACCGGCACTGACCAAAAAAATTAATCGTGCCCAGCAAGAGCTAAACACTTTGTTGGTATTATCCGAAAGATTTCCCAAACAAACAGCAACTCTTTCTGAATTCACGCAATCTTTACGGCAATTACTTGCCCAATTTCAATGGTGTCAAGGAGAATTTAATGACGAAATCACCACCATAAAAAATGAATTCTATAATGCCTTAGCAATTATTGAAAATTTCGAGTTAGATTTTGGTAAAACCTTAATTCCATTGCAGGATTATCTAAAAATCTTAGAATATTTTCTCGACCAAACCGAAATTCTACCAGAAACAAAGTCCGAAGGAGTCTCGATTCTTGGTTTTCTTGAAACCAGGGGTTTAGATTGCGACTATCTTTTTTTTGGTGGTCTAAGCGAAGACAAATTTCCTGGGCAGGGGCATTTTGACCCAATTTTACCAGAATGGTTAAAACGAAAACTACAATTGCCATCTTTAGAACGACACTTAATGCGTATGCGTTTTCATTATTTCCGATTAGTAAATACCGCTCGGCTAAGGACGGTGTTGTCTTTTTATAATACCGACCAGGACCGAGTATTTTTACCCTCACCTTATCTTAGTGGTGAAGCTCAACCACCAATAAAATATAATGCCATCTTTTCCCAAGAGCAACTACAACGAGAAATCGGCGAACAAAAACAAATTGATGTTTCTGCCTTTATCACCCCGGTCGATTTTTCTAATGACCCTGCCATTAAAAAAATCCTTTGCGAACACTTTGGTCCTACAAAAAGAATCTCAGTTACGACACTTGATAAATATGCTCGCTGTCCATATCAATTTTATTTAGAAAATGTTATTGCGGTTGAAGATTTGGACGAACCGGAATATCAAATTGAGCCAACTTTATGGGGTAATATTGCCCACGCGGTATTTGAACGATTGTATCAAACCGGACCGGTGCCGATTGAAGAAATTGCACCGCAAATAAACAATATTCTAAACGCGGTGCTTAAAGAAAGCAAACTAAATCAATTTTGGCAAGATGTTGGCCGCGGAATCTTTCGCGATTTGCTTCCCCATTTTATCAGTATCGAACAAAATCTCCGCAATCAAGGTTTTTTGCCATTCTCAATTGAAAATCGCCTCCAAGCCAGCATTGCCCAAGATATTTATATTACTGGTAAAATTGACCGACTGGATAAAAATCAAAATAATCAGTTTATCATTCTTGATTATAAAACTGGCAAGATGGATTCGGCGTCGCCAAAGGCAGTTGAAAGCGGGATAAATTTGCAATTGCCACTTTATGGCTATCTGGTTAAGAAAAAATATCCAAATCATCAAATTGCCAATGCCGGGCTTTATTACTTGGCTAATGACAAGATTATTTGGTTGAAAAGAAATAATAATGATATTGAAACGTTGATTAATATCGCCTTAGAAAAAGCAATAATATATGTGCATAATATCCGCAATGGTCAATTTCACTTGCCACCAACTTCGCAGCAGTGTTGGAATTGTACTTATTACTCTATCTGTCCGATAAAATTAAATCCCGACATTGATACAACTACTGATAATAATAATAATTAAGGGTGATTGATAATGTCTGAAACATTAAAGAGTAAAATTATCTCAGCACCAGCCGGCTCCGGTAAGACCGAGCGATTAGCCGAACGATACATCGAACTATTGAAATATGCTGAACCCGAACGAATTCTAACTATTACCTTTACCGATAAAGCCGCTGCCGAAATGAAAGAACGCATCTTCAAAATCTTAAAAGAGCGCGACCCGGTAAAATATAATCTGATAAAAGAAAAATCATTACAACTGCGTATTCAGACAATTGATTCATTCTGTTTTTCGCTCTTACGGCGCTTTGCCCATTTAATTGGCTATCAACCGGATTTAGAAGTTTTAACCGACAATAATTATCTCAAAGAACTATCGATTTTCAACACTTTGTTCAAAATTGCCGAACAGGAAATAAATACTAACGATTACCAAATACTTATCAATCTCATTACCACTAATCGATTCAAAGGATGGGATGCTTTACGACGAGTGTTCGATTCTTTATTCCAAGCACGGTTATCACCGCAACGCGCTAAATTACCACCAATACCAGGTCTGGAAAGATTACCTGACTTAATTGCTGAACTAGAACAAGACCCAATTACCAAAGAACGAATCCCTAATTTTCAATTTCAGATTCCCCAAACAAGCGAAGAAGCTGAACAATTAAAAGCAAAAATTACTGATATCGAGCTAATCTTTCTAACTAAAAACAAAACACCAAAGAAACAAGGTGAAACACTACTTCAGCATCAGTGGAACTGTAAAATGGCTGAATACCGCAAAATTATCTTTAATCTTACCAGTAATTTTCGCTTTGAGAAGACGTTTCTACTTTTTACCAATCGTTTCTTAAAAGAGTTTGAAGAATTGAAAAAATCATTGAATCAAGTCGATTTTGCTGATTTAGAAATTCTTACTTATCGTATTTTAACAACTCATCCTGAGTGGTCAAATATCTTATATCTCTTTGATGAACATACCGACCATATATTGGTCGATGAATTTCAAGATACCAGTTTCTTACAATGGGCAATCATTGCGAAATTGGTTGAAGAGTGGCTTTCGGGTGAAGGTGCCAAGCGCGCCCGCGGAGTTAAACCAACAATTTTTTTGGTTGGCGACGAAAAACAATCAATCTATTTATTCCGCAACGCTCACCCCGAAATATTTACCCGGGCAAAAAAACAGCTTAGTGAACGACTGCCTAAAGATGAATTTGAATACATAGAGATCAAGGAAAATTTCCGCAGTCTTAAAGCGATTATCGACTTTACTAATCATATCTTCCCGAAATTAATGAACCCATTGACTGATAGCCCTGGCTGGATGACTCGTTATCAAGAGTTTCAATGTCAAAGAAATAATCCCAATCACGGCATTGTCGAAATAATTTTATCACCACTAAAAGGTAATATAGCTGAAGCCCGGGCAAAAGATGCTGAACTCGTTGCCAAAAAAATATTATCAATTATCAATAAACCAATTGTCTATGACCAAGATGAAAAACCAAGACCGGTGCGCTATGAAGACATAACAATACTTTTGCGGACCCGAACACATCTGACAGCCTATGAGAATGCCCTACGAGAACACCAAATACCATTTATTGTCGTAAAGGGTATCGGGTTTTATGATACCATTGAAATCACCCTTTTGCGAGCAATCCTTAACTTTTTGGTTGACCCCAATGATAGTTTTAGTGCTTATCTATTATTAAAAAGTCCGTTGTTTAATTTATCAGAAAAAGAGATTTTATTAATAAGTCAAACTAATGAAGGACCGGAGGCTAATTATCTATCCTTATGGCAGCGTTTCATTGCCTACAGTAAAAATAATAACCACCATCTATCAATTATTAACACACTCAACAAATATTTAGCAATGGTCGGATTAAAACCGATGTCTCAACTCATTGAAAATATGCTTGACGAATTAGATGCCTGGCACGTCTTCTGGGAAACACCGCGTTATGTTAATATAAAAAAATTCTTAAGAATTGTTGAACAACTTGAAGCCGAAGGTCTGCCACCGTTATTAATTGCCAATTACTTTGAAAAAAGTTCGAGTAAAGACGAACCAAAAGCCAATGTCAACACTGAAGGCCGCAATGAAGTGAAAATAATGACTGTCCATGCCGCTAAGGGGTTACAATTTCCAATTGTTTTTGTTGTCGGTTTAGACCAGCAATTAACCCATCGCGGGAGTCAAGAAGACATCTTGGTAATTAATGAACAAGACGAAGATACGGTTTATGTTTTATATGAACCGGATAGCGAATTACGCAAACAATCAGCAATCTTTCAAGAAAAAAAGAAGAAAGAAGAGGAAGAAGAAAAACGGATATTCTATGTTGCGGTTACCCGGGCACGAGATGCGCTGTTTTTAACCGGTATCGATCAACAACCCAATAAATCCGATAAACCCGGAAGCTCACAATTAAAGTGGTTAAAAGACTATTTGCCAATTAAATTCGATGAGCAACAACAATTATATGCCACTGATACCAAGATTGATGGCTTGTCAATTATTTCAGAAAACCAACTTTCTGCCGAAGTTCAACAGCTTCCAACAACGACCGTTTCCGAAGAAAAACCGAAAAAGGAACTGCTTTTACAGCCTTTAGCCGAGGCACCGGCATTAATCTGGCGAGCAGTAAGTAAAGAAATACCAGAAATATATCAAGAGATTAGACGCAAACACGGCGAAGAGTGGATTACCCTTGGTGATATTTTGCATCAAATATTCGAAAAGATTGCTAACAACAAAATTCAATTTGAACTTGGAGAATTTGTCAGCGAGGCAATCCGTTTATTCAATATTTATAACATTCCCAAAGCTAATTATCAAAAATTACTCGAAGAAATTGAAAGACAATTTCAGATAATCAAACATTCGCCGGTCGCCGAGATAATTAAACCACAACCCAATAGTTTTGCCGAACTGCCGTTTGTCTTAAAACAAGGACAAATAATTTATAGTGGCCGCATCGACCGAATAATTATCAAAAACAATACCATCAATCTTTATGATTACAAAACATTCCCAATTTCAAAAACCGAAATTGCAATTTACCAAGAAAAATATCAAACACAGTTAACAATTTACAAAAAGGCAGCATCAAAAATATTTAATATGCCGAAAGTATTGGGCTATTTAATCTTTACCGCTGATGGTTCAATTGTACCAATTTAACTACTCAATGACAAATTAATCATTTGCTTTCAAACAGCGACTTAATGGTTTTAATGACCGCTGGCTGATTTTTTATTAACTCCAGCGTTTTTAACCCGAGCACTCTGTAAATTGGCAACAATTTCGGCATCTTTTTAGAAAGCATTTTTAAGTGTAGTTTAATCGTCTCAATGTCGCCTCGAATAATCGGACCAGACAACGATTTTTTAACGCCAGTTTTGTAAATATTTTTAAGGGTTTGGTTAATAATCGGCATAAACAGCCTTAATAGTTTGGCTGGTTTGATTTTAAGGTATTGACCAATATCATTGACGACACTTAAGAGTGCAACCAAATAATTTGAGACAAAAACCCCGATGATGTGATAAAGTGCCTTGTCTTTTTCAGCAACAAATATCGCCTGTCCGTGAAGTGCGTTGACAATCTCTTTGCCGATTTCTTTGGCTTTGCCTTGTGCTTCAACTACATAATAACAATTCCTCAGCATCGCCAATTCGAATTTTTGGGTGGGGAATGTCTGAATTGGCCAGAGACCGATTTTAAGAATTCTTTTATCTTTTGCTGATTGTGGTTTTTCTAATATCGCATTACTATAAACACCGCTACAATGAACAACAACCTGATTTGATTTTAAATGGGGATAAATAGTTTGATAGACATTTTTAATTTCTGAATCATTGGTAGTGATAAAAATAATATCAGCCAGTTGGGCAATTTCGCACGCTGACCGCGCTTGATATTTCAAATTAAGCAACTGATAAAACCGACGAACCTGCCTTTTGACTCTGTCATTAGCGATAATTTGGCACTTAATTCGCCGTGACCTTGAAAGACCATAACCGATGGCACAACCAACCCGGCCGGTGCCAATAATACC
>JBDRUR010000055.1:0-9717 GCA_039801485.1 Caldifarciminota bacterium | reverse complement strand
CCAACCGTGGTTTCGCCCATTTCCGCTGCGATTGCTGAGGTCATTGGCCGGACTGGCGAAAAGATTGACTTAGGAATAATTGCCGCGCCACCGGCAACCATTAAAACAAGCATTGTTTCACCAATCGCTCGACCAAAACCAAGAATGATGCTGGCAATGATCCCAGATTTTGCAGCCGGTAAAACAACCCGATAAATTGTTTCCCATTTATTAGCGCCAAGGGCATAAGATGCCTCACGTAATTCTTTGGGAACCGATGTGATTGCATCTTCTGAGATACTTGCGATAATCGGAACAATCATAATTCCAAGAATGATTGAGGCGGTAAAGGCATTTAGCCCGGTTGCGATATTGAACAATCGCATAACAAATGGTGCCAAGAAAGCCATCCCAAATAAACCATAAATAACTGATGGAATACCAGCAAGAAGTTCAATAAATGGTTTTAAGATTTCTCTGGTTTTAAAACCGGCCAGTTCTGATAAAAATATTGCCGAACCCAGGCCCAAAGGAATGGCAACAATCAATGAACCGATTGTTACAACAATCGAACCGACGATTAAAGCCAAGATGCCAAAAGTTGGCTCTTCGTGAGTTGGATGCCAATCACGAGTAAAAAGAAACCTCGCAATTCCGACAGTTTTAAAGATAGGCAGACCTTCTTTAAAAATACTGAGAATAATACCAAAAAGAAAGATTACCGAACAAAGTGCAGCAAATAAAGCAATGTATCTAAACAGCGATTCTTTAAATTTCATTTTGACTTAAGTTAATAATTTGAACATCTCAGTCGTGTACTAATCTGAGCCCCTGAATTAAATTCAGGGGACAAATGTATCATTTTTCATTTTTGCTAATTGGCACATAGCCAACATCAGCAACTATTTTTTGTCCTGCCGATGATAAGATAAAGTCAATATAATCTTTTACCAGTCCTTTGGGAGCACCATTAGTGTACATATATAGCGGACGAGATAATTTGTAAGTGCCATCCTGGACGGTTTTGTTGCTCGGCATTACACCATCAACTTTTAATGCTTTGACACCTTCGGATATATAGCCAAGACCAATGTAACCAATGGCACCAGGTGTTTCCTGCACCGTTGTTGCAACGGCTTTATTTGATGCGAGCATTAAGGCATCATCTTTGGTTTTATCACCGCCCATTACTTTTTCTCTGAATACCTCGAAAGTACCAGAGGCAACATCTCTTGATATAACCACAATTTCTTTATCTGGGCCACCGAGTGCTTTCCAGTTAGTAATTTTACCGGTATAGATATCTTTTAAGGTTTTAATTGAGATTTCATTTATTGGGTTTTGGGCGTGAACAATTATAGCGATGCCATCCAAGGCAATCACATTTCCAACCGGATTGACACCTTTTTGTTTTGCGGTTGCCAATTCTTTATCTCTAATCGGACGGGATGAAAGCCCAATATCAACTGTTTTTGATATCAACGATGAAATACCAACACCAGAGCCACCGCCACGCACTGAAACATTAATTTTTGGATTGAGATCCATAAATGCTTCAGCCGCTTTTTGAGCAATTGGCAGCACAGTCGTCGAGCCAGACATTGTTATACTCTTTTTGGCAGCAAATAGATTGGTTGTGCCGATAACCAATAAACCAATAATTATAATAAGTTTAACCAAGGTTTTCATTTTTGTCCTCCTTTTAATTTGATATTGTGGAACTATATCTCCACTTTAATTGAAGACCAATCTGGTCTTCGGGTTTTTTTACTTCAGTGATTGTTGCGTCTTCTTTTTTATAGGTCTTTCGCTGCCAGTTCAATTGCAGGGTCAAAACTGGGTCAGTGCTTGTACCTCTCAATATATTATAATTAGCGCCGATGACCATTGTTGTAAATGCGCTCTTGTAATCTTTGACATCTTTATTACTATCCCAGAAATCATACCGAAAAACTAACTCCCCATCAAAACCAATCAGGGAGTTCAAATAAATAATCGGTGTAAATGAATATCCGCTACTTTTATAGGTATAATTTTTATCAAACAGCGAGTCTAACATTAACGGGTCAGCATAGTCAATCTTTTTAGTTAAGGTTGAATCGTACTGATAAGTTAGATATTCGCCCCAGATTTCAACTGGTCCAAAAGCAAGTTTTGTAATACCGGCATATGCCCGGCGCGTATCAAAGACATTTTTCCAAGTCGATTCTGCTCGCAAGGTATTTCCTGAACCAGTGGTTGTTTTACTAATCAAACCAGTAAAACCTGGTTTGTCCAGAATAACCGAACCACCGATTGTTAAACCGGCAATAGGGGTTAATCTTAAGTTAAATAATTGGGCAAATTTGGTATTAACTTTACTTTGGGTTTTGGTATAACCTTCGCCGTTGTATAAACCGACTGCGAATTCGCCAAACCCTTTTGGCAAATAACCAGTAAAAACCGCACCGTAATCTACTGATGCCGCAACCTTTTCTTTATCTTCAAATGATTTTTCAATCACGGGATATGTCCAGTCATAAACAAGGCCAAAGTAGTTTTTAACTAAACCGATTTCGACATTGCTCTCTTTAAGCGGTATTAATTCGGCAAATTGTAGAAAACCGTATTTCACTTTAATACCGGCGCCGTCATTATATTTATCGCTAGAGAAAAAATCGAGCGTAAATCGTCCCTTGATTTTATCACTTAGTTTTGGTTCTAAGGTAAGATAACCGCGGTCAAATGAGAATTGGTTTAGGGTGGTCTTATCATCTTTCCGCTGCGTTAGATAGCGGTTCCATAATTCACCGGCAACTTTGGTTTCGCCGGCTTGCAAAGCAACTGCCCAAGTTAATAAAATTAGGGCAATTTTTAAGAGAGTTTTTTTAAGCATATCTGCTCCTTTCTTTTTAATAAATAATTATTAATATTCATTCGCTTTGACTATAACACCCCTTAGTTAAAATAATATGAACAAATTGTTAAGATTTGGTTAAGACACCGCGGCTATTATTAATTACTGTCTACTTATATTATAAAATATCAGATGGGATTTATTATTTTTGTCCTAAAAATTGATTCGTGGGCAAGACAAAACGACTAGCAATAAATTTATTCAAATGTCTCTTGAATCCACTGCTTTATCTTATCTCTTACTTGCCGAAAGACATTTAAGATCTCTTCTTCACTACTAATACCAATAAAACTTGTTGGGTCTTGAAAACTTTGGTGTATCCGTTTTTTCCCATTCGGAAAGAAGGGACAGGTTTCATTGGCACTGTCACAGACAGTTATCACATAATCAAAATCTTGATTTAAGAATTCCTGCAGACTTTTTGAGCGATGCCGAGAAATATCAATGCCGAGTTCTTGCATTACTTTAATCGCATAAAGATTAACTTGTGTTGGTTGAGTACCAGCGCTATATGCTTCATATTTATCGCCGTATAAATGATTAAGCAACCCTTCTGCCATCTGTGAACGAGCCGAATTATGCGTGCAGATAAATAAAACTTTTTGCTTATTCATATCTCTAATCTACTGTGGCAATGTAATAATAAATCTCGTTCCCTTACCCACTTCACTTTCCACTTTTATCTCACCATTATGACTTAAAACAATATGTTTGACAATTGCTAAACCCAAACCGGTCCCGCCGAGTTTGCGCGAACGGGATTTATCAACCACATAGAACCGCTCAAAAATTCTGTCGAGATGTTCTTGAGCAATGCCAATACCAGTGTCTTCAATAGTAATTTGAATGTTATTATCAATTTTTATCGCCTTGATATTTATCTTTCCTTTTTCTATATTGTATTTTATCGCATTATCAATTAAATTGTTAAACAGCTGTTCAATTAAAAATGGGTCGCCGTTGACGATTTGAGCGGTATCATCAATCTCAATGTTTACTTTAATTTTCTTTTGCTTGATTTGTTTAATAAAAACCTTTTGGATGTTATCGAGCATTTCTTTGAGATTAATTGATTCTGTTTCCAGTTTGCTTTCTGGTCGCTCTAAATCAGAAAGAACAAGCAAATCATGCACAATATTGATTAATCGATCCGCGTTGCGTCGAATTGCTTGGGCAAACTGTCGATATTTTTTACTGGCAGATTCTTCCAATGTTTCGGCAAATCCTTTAATGCTGGTTAATGGTGTCTTGAGTTCGTGTGAAACATTGGCAATGAAATCTGACTTTATCTTTTCTAATTTTTTCTTTTCAGTAATTTCGTGAAGAGTGATGATTGTCTTTTCAATTTTTGATGCGTAATTTCCATTAACTAAATATGTTCTATTATTTATCTCAATCTCTTTATTTACAATCACGCCACTGGTTTTAACTGTTTTAATAAAATCACTAAACTGCGGGCTGTTTATAACTTGCCAATAATATTTGTCGATAATATTATTCGACAGGGCGTTAACAATTATCTTAAAATTATCGTTAGCCAAAACAATTTTATCTTTATCATCAATTACCACCAACCCTTCAATCATTAAACTCAATATTGATTTTATCTCTTCGCGTTCGGAATCAATTTTATCAAATAAGTTGTTCAATGATTCTGCCATACTATTGATTACTGCAGTTAAACGACCAATTTCGTCCTGGCGATTTGAAACAATCCGCGTTTGAAATTCACCATTCTTAATTCGCTCAGCAATTTTGGTTAATGTTTGGAGCGGTTGTGTGAGACTACGTGAGGTAAGAAAAGCCAATAATAATGCCAGCGCGGATAAAATAACCGCAGAAATGAAAATTTTTTTATAAACCCTAACGATATGCTGATTTATTCGGCTAAGATAGGTGCTCACCCTTACAACTGCGATATGCTCATTGTTGTTGACGATTGGTATTGCGACATATAACATATTTTGTCTGGTAGTTTTACTATAGCGAATCTGCTTGCCGTAGCCAAATTTTAGTGCCTGAATAAATTCAGGGCGAGTTGAATGGTCCTCCATAAATTGTTCATCTTGGTCCGAGTCGGCAATTACCTTGCCAGTTTTACTAATTACTGTAATCCGAACATTGTTTTCTTTGGCAATTAATGAAATAAAACTATCAAGCTGCGGGAACTTAGATTTTATAAGCAAACTGGGAATATCGTTTGTGAGTATTTTTGCTTGTTTATGTAAATCTGATGCTAACTCAGCTAAATAATGATTTTTATATTCCTTAGATGCGATGACTGCAATGATAATAGTAGTCGTTATTATTATTAGTGCGTAGTAAATAAACTGCTTGATGGTAATGTTAAGTTTCATTAATCTTTCTCAAATTTATAACCAAAACCGCGCAGCGATTTGATATAACTGCCGTACTGGCCAAGTTTTTTGCGCAGATTACGAATATGGACATCGATTGTCCGGTCAAGGATAACTCGGTCATAATCCCATATCTCATCTAACAATTGTTGACGATTAAATACCCAGCCGGAACGAGATGCTAAAACCGAAAGCAGTTTAAATTCGGTGGCGGTCAAGTTAATTTTTTTCTTATTAACCATCACCTGAAACTTTGATAAATCGATAACTAAGCCATCAATTTTAATAACCTTTGCCTGTTGCAGTTTTGTTTCTAATCGCCGTAAAACCGATTTAACTCTTGCTACCAATTCTCTTGGGCTGAATGGTTTGGTTATATAATCATCGGCACCCAGTTCCAAACCAACTATTTTATCAGTTTCAGAACTTTTTGCGGTCAACATTATAATCGGAATCGAATTGGTTACATCATCCTTTTTAAGAGATTTACAAACTTCTAAACCATCAATACCCGGCAACATCAAATCCAAGATAATTAAATCCGGTTTGTGTTTTTTGGTATATTCAAGGATACTTTCACCATCATAAAATGCCTCCACTTTGAAATGTTCCTTTTCTAAGTGGTGAGTAATTAAATCAACGATATCTTGTTCATCATCAACAACCGCAATCAGTTTGGGCATACTAAAAATGTTTTATCGATATTTATAATATTTAGGTGGCAATTCAGATTTTTTAAATAATCTAACGATTAATGCAATCACGATTACGATAATTGACAAATAGATTAAAACATCGCCGTATTTCCGATAAAAAGTTGGCGGCAGAGATTCGGTAACTGTGCCCAAGACGATTGTTTCGGTAAAGAGTTTGGTGTGATATTTTGTCCGAGCATAGACATCGGCAATTAATGAGATACCATTATTCGCGCAGCGGATTAATGGCACGCCATTTTCCACTGAGCGTAATATTGCCAATTCGCAATGTTGATACGGGCCAGGCGTTTTACCAAACCAACCATCATTAGTTATATTAATGAGCAGGTCAGCGCCACGTTTGGTAAACTCACGGGTTAAATCCGGAAATATTGACTCAAAACAGATTAAACAACCAAAGCGTTTCGTTTTAGCATCCACGCTTTTTAGATTAAACACAGTATATTCTTTACCCGGTGTGCAATTACCCATATCATTCGTTTCAATCTTACGAAATAGCGCAACTTTATCGGCATACGGGATCTTTTCGGAAAACGGCACCAAGTGAATTTTCCGATAAATACTTCTAAAACCCGGATAATTAGGTTCAAACAGCACTGCGCCATTGTAATAAATTGGTTGATTTATTTCAAATAACGGCGTTCCGGTAAAAAGATAAGTTTGGGTAGAATCGATAATTGCGTGTATTGTATCTTGTAGAGTCTGGTCTCGAGTAATATCGACAATTGTTGCCGTTTCTGGGAATACAATCAAGTCTGGCTTCGCAGCTATTGCTTGTTTGGTTAAACTGATAAACTGATTAATTAACCGAGACCGGCTTTCATAATCGCCTTTTGCAAATGGGCTGACGTTTGGTTGCACAATTGCAACTTTAAGTGCGGTTACGGGGTTAGTTTTAATTCTTACTAATCCATAAGTTATTGGTAGAATAAATGATATCAGTAAAATAATTGAATATGTTAACTTATTTTTTTTGACAATTATCCAATATAATAGCACATTAATCCAAAGCACCCATGCTGATAAACCATAGACCCCGAAGATCGATGCTAATTGGACAATCGGAATGTAAGCTGTTTGAGTATAACCGATTAATCCCCAAGGAAAACCAATCTCAGACTTTGTTCTTAGAAACTCAAAAATTGCCCAGATTAACGGGGCGAAAATGATTCCGAGATATTTAGTAATCACAGCAAATACCGCGGTGTATAGTCCTAAATAGGCAAATAATACCGTGACACCCAAAATCAACAGAATTTTGGTGGTTAACTCTACGGGCACAATTAAAAAATATAGCCACCATAAATGAAATAATGCGAAAAGACTGCCGAAAACAAACGCGTAGCCAAAGACCTTTTTATAAGAATATTTATTAATTATTAACAATAATGGGACAAAGGCAAAATAAGCTAAGAATCGAACGCCGAATGGGGCAAAGGCAAAACTCAACGCAAACGCCGAAATACTCAATAAAATTAGCATGGTAGATTATGATTAATTGCGACGATTAATATTTTTACTTTTCAATGATAACTTCTTTTTGAGTTTGGCAAGATTTATAGAACGCATCGGTAATCTTACTGATTACAACGCCGTCTTCAGCTGATATTGGTAATTCAATGTCTTTGCTGACACCGTCAATAAACAGATCGACCAAAAGATTATATGCCTGTCGAACATAATCTTTTTGTTGGAGAATGCTTTTAGGAGTAACATTTACTAAATGGCCATGCATTTCGCGGTTGATTGAAACTGGGTTTAATAATGCCGCACCCTTATCACCAAAAGCATTATAATAAGAAAAGTCTTTTTCTTGAAGCACACTAAAGCCAACTTCAATTGTCAGGATTTGACTTTTGGGAAATCTTAGGAACGCAAACGCAGAATCTTCTACCTGACTTTTTTCTGACCGTTTGTGGGCACTGCCAATGATCGAAATCGGTTTTTCCGGGGATGCAAAGTATAAGGCGATGTCAAGAATTTGTGTGCCTAATGATAAAAATGCGCCGCCACCAGCACGCATTTGTTCTGCCCACCAACCGGTCATTGCCCATTCGGCTCGCCCCCGAAGCCAACCGGCTTTGCTATAATAGATCGAACCGAGTTCGCCACCATCAATGAAATTTTTTATCATCTGCACATCTTGTCTTATTTTCTGATAAATTGCCGGCATCAAAATCCTTTTTTTCTTTTTTGCCAAAGTGCTCATCTTTTTTGCTTCTTGATAATTAATTGCCATCGGCGTTTCGACCAGCACATCTTTGTCATATTCTAAGGCCGCAATGGTCATTGGACAATGAAGATAATTAGGGGTTGCAATTATTAACGCATCCATCTCTTCGTCGGTGATGAATTTTTCAAAATCAACGAAGTGTTTATGAATACCGAAGCGATTACAAAGATAATTCAATTTTCTTAAGTCAGTATCACATAATGAGACCACTTGTGCAATCTTATTTTTCTTTAACGCTGGTAGATAAATAAGTTGGGTTTGAATTCCACAACCAACGATGCCGACTCTGACTTTATCTTTCATTTTGCTCCTTATGCGGTTTAATCATTTTTAATTTTTACCCGATTGCCGACGATTACCAGTCTATTTTCGGCAAATAACTTGATTGCTTCAGGATAGGCAATATGCTCTTGTTGTAAGACTCGTTCGGCAAGACTCTCAGGCGTATCCTCGTCTAAAACCGGCACGACCTTTTGGATGATAATCGGACCGCCGTCAACATCTTCAGTCACAAAGTGGACAGTGCATCCAGAAAATTTTGCCCCGGATGCCAACACCGCTTTATGCACATTCTCGCCATAAAGTCCCTTGGCTAAGGGTAGCAGTGCCGGATGGATATTCATAATACGATTTTTATAATGATTAACGAAGAATGGCGTTAACACGCGCATAAAGCCAGCCAAACAGACTAAATCAACTCGGTGTTTATCAATTTCAGAAATTAGTGCCTGCTCAAATTCTTCTCGGGTAGAAAAATCTTTATGACTAATCCAAACAGCCGGAATATTATGTCTTTTGGCGCGCTCTAAGGCAAATGCCTCTTTTTTATTACTAATGACGACGGCGATTTCGGCAGGAAGTTCTTGCCGTTCAATACGATCAATAATTGCTTGTAAATTAGTGCCATTGCCCGAAACTAACACCGCTAGTTTGATATTGGGCATAAAATATAATAAAGATTAAATTCAATTTGTCAATTGATGTTTTTCAGCCATTTTTTACTTGACGGATTGAATTTTCTTGATTATAGTAAGACCATCAAATGAAAAAAAATTTTCCGCAACCAACTGTTTATCGAGCGAGTTCAGGAATTGAGATTAGTGTTATTAAGGAGTTTTGTAAGGGGTGTGGTATTTGTGTTGAGTTTTGTCCCAAAGATGTTTTGGGATTAGGAAATGATTTGAAAGTAACTTGCACCAATATCGAGGCGTGTAATGGCGATGGTTTATGTGAGTTTCGTTGCCCGGATTTTGCAATATTTGTCAAAAAAGTTAAAAAAACAGTAAAGAAATAGTAACTAAAAATGACCGCACAGTTATTATCAGGTAATGAGGCGTGTGCCTTGGGTGCAATTAAAGCCGGGATCCGTTTTTTTGCCGGTTATCCGATTACGCCTTCTACGGAAATCGCCGAAATAATGGCATTAGAACTACCCAAAATTAACGGCGTTTTTATTCAGATGGAAGATGAGATTGCCAGTATCTGTGCGGTAATTGGTGCTTCGGCTGCGGGTATGAAGGCAATGACCGCCACTTC
>JBDRUR010000054.1:0-9851 GCA_039801485.1 Caldifarciminota bacterium | reverse complement strand
TATGAGTTACAACCAAACAATTTTGCTAATTTATTAGCAATCAATGGTGTTGGTCCTCAAACAATTCGTGCTTTGGCGCTTATTGCTGAGTTAATCTATGGTGCTCAACCCAGTTTTACTGATCCGGTGACATACTCTTTCGCTCACGGTGGTAAAGATGGTCATCCTTTTCCAATAAAAAAGCATGACTATGACCGCTCAATTCAGATATTAGAGACAGCAATTAGACAAGCAAAAATTGGTAATTATGACAAACTAACAATATTAAAGAAATTAAGTAACTATTATATTTCAATTCCCCATTCATAAATTTTTTGATTGTGGCAGAGATAAAAAATTATAAGCACTTTCCAGCTAAGTTTATTGAGCGATATGAATCAATAATTCCTGATTTTGATGATTTCCTTAATGCCTTACAACAACCGCTACCAAAGGCGTTTAGAATAAATACATTGAAGGCAACCAAAGAAGAGATACTATTACTATTAAAGTTAAACAATATAAATATTAAACCGATTCCGTGGTATGAATTGGGATTTTGGTTAATTGATAATACTGTTAATCTCGGTGCCGATATTATCCATCACCAAGGTTTAATTTATCTTCAAGAATCAGCATCGATGATCCCAGCGATAGTCTTGGCACCAAAACCAAATGAGCAGATATTGGATATGGCATCAGCACCTGGTTCCAAAACAATACAAATTGCTCAAATGATGGCAAATACCGGTTTGATCGTTGCTAATGATATTTCTGTGAGGAGACTAAAGGCATTAATTTATAATATCGAACGGATGGGTGTATTAAATACCGCTGTTATCTGTCAAATCGGCCAAAGTTTGGGATATTTAATGCCTAACTATTTTGACCGAGTATTGCTTGATGCCCCGTGTTCGTTAGAAGGGATAATTGCTTCAACACCACAAGCCTTGAGTAAATGGACCGAGTCATCGATAAAACGACTATCAAAACTGCAAAAAGGACTTATTAACTCCGCCTTCAAATGTCTCAAACCTAATGGAACATTAGTTTATTCAACCTGTACTTTTGCGCCCGAAGAGAACGAAGAAGTAATTGACTATTTATTGAGTAATAATCCCAATGCAATCTGCGAGCCAATTTCTGTGGCTAATGTAAAGACGAGACCGGCGATTACAAAGTGGGGAAAAAATCTATATAATGAACAGATTAAAAATTGTATCAGAATTTATCCCCAAGACAATAATTGTGAAGGCTTCTTCATTGCGAAAATAAGCAAGTCTGATGAATAAAACACTTAACCATTTGAAAACACAATATGAATTACCGGCAGAGATATTTAAGCATTATGCTTTTGAACTGCGCAATGATAAGCTATTTGTAATGACAAAACAAGTAAAGCAATTTGATAAAATTAAATCAATAAGAAAAGGCTTAATTTTTGCGATTAAAAAAAGAAGAAATTTCATTATCAAAGAAGATGTGCTCAATATGTTATTGAAAAACCTAAGATAAAGGTTATTTTGGCTTATTTAATTCCTCAAAATAGCCACTTTCTTTCTTTTTCCGGACATTGTGCCAATGAAAACACTTACCGTTCATTGCGACATAAACACCACATGGTAGAGTCTGGACAAAGGCTAATGCCGAACCCAAATTGAACATTCCGTCAGAACTACCAAAACTATATGGAACCATCGCACCGGTTAAGACAATCGTTTTATAGCTACTGACCGGTACCAACACCTTCGCAGTATCAACCATCTGGTCAGTGCCATGGGTAATAACAATTCGATTTTCTTTTGCTTTGATTACCGCTAACAATATTTTTTGGCGGTCCTCATCAGTCATTAACGCACTATCCTTCATCATTAACTCTTCGACAATAAGATCAAGCTTACATCGACCAAGTTTGAGCATATCGTGAATGTGGGTATGCTTGAAATATAATTCACCGGTCAATTCATTATACTCTTTATCAAAAGTGCCGCCGGTAACAATGATTCTAATTTTCATCGAAAAATATTATATTTGATTAAATTATTGCGTCAATGAATAAGATGCTATACTCGAAAGTGTTGTAGTATCTAACCGTTACGGTGTTAATTTCCTCGTTATCTTCTATTATTCCAAAACATGGATATTTTTCTTGGCGCAGATATCTTTTAAAATTTGTGGCCAAACTGTAACTGAAACTTCGCCAAGATGCGCTTTTCTTAATAGAAGCATACAGGTTCGAGATTGTCCGATACCGCCGCCAATACTTAGCGGAATTTCGTCATTCATTATTGCCTGGTGATAAGGGTATTTTAAGAAATGGAGCTGATTTGTTATCTTCAGTTGTTCGACTAAAGTTTCTTTGGTGACCCTAATGCCCATTGAGGAAAGTTCATGACGACGTTTGGTAACCGGATTCCATACCAGGATATCACCATTTAGTCCGTGCATTAATTGGCCATTTTTAGTAATTGTTGGTGTTACCCAATCATCGTAATCGGCAGCACGCATTTCGTGGGGATAACCATCCTTCAAAATCCAGCCAATACCGATAATAAATATTGCCGGATATTTTTGCAAAATTGCTGTTTCTCTTTGTTTTCGGGGAAGATTCGGATACATATCGAGTATCTCTTCTGCATGGAAAAAGGTCAGTTCATCAGGTAAATTAGGATACTTTTTGGTCTTTAATTTGGGAAATTCCTCTTGAATATAAGTCTCAGCGCTTTTTATTACTTTCCAGATTTTTTTAACCGTATCCTTTAAATAGTCAAGATTACGGTCTTTTTTGATGATTACTTTTTCCCAATCCCATTGGTCAACATATGCACTATGGTCATGGTCTAAGAAGTAATCTTTTCTGACCGCACGCATGTCAGTATTAATACCTTCGTGGACTTTACATTTAAATTGTTTTAATGCCATTCGCTTCCATTTGGTTGCCGCTTGAACGATTTGGGCATCAACTGGATGTTTATCGTAGTCGTTGGCAATATGAAATTGTATCGGTGTTCTTGAACCGTCACGGTCGAGCATATCATTAACACCGCTTTTGACATCAACAATTAATGGCACCTCAACCGTAAATAGATTCAGCTCTTTGTTCAAATTGTCCATAATGAATCGTTTTAATTTGAAAAGTGCATGCTGGGTTTCTTTGACATCTAAAAGTGGTTTATAATCAGTGGGTAGAATTTTTTCAATTTCTTTGTAATTACCAATGCCCGGACCAGCTAAATCGGCCTTTTTCCTATCAGCAATCGTTTTTTTACTACGCATTTTATCAACTCCCTTCATAATTTATTAAATGTTAGCATTATATTTATGAAAACTATAATGTCAATAAATGTGATACCGGCGGAAATATTTTATGGTCAAATGTAATACTTGACAAAAATTATTTATTTATTATTCTAAGCAGAGTATGAAAATCGCTTTGGCACAGATAAACTCAACGGTCGGCGATATAAAAGGCAATACCCAAAAAATTATTAAATATATCAAAACTGCCCGCCGGCACCAAATTGATTTGGTTGTCTTTCCGGAGTTAGCAATCTGTGGTTATCCACCAAAAGACTTATTGTTGAAAACCGATTTTCTGAATGCGATTGACGACGGTTTAGAGCAGATTATTAGCGAAACCGAAAAAATTACAGTCATTGTCGGCACGGTAATCAGTAGCAAGAATAAAATAAAGCCAATAAACTACGATGTATCAATGTCGGCACACTTTCCGGGCTATAAACTCTATAATGCCGCGGCGTTAATAAAAAACCGAAGGTATCTCGGCGCCCAAGCAAAAACCTATTTGCCGAACTACGACATTTTTGATGAGCAACGATATTTTTCACCTGCAACCAAATCAACAATATTTAAACTCGCCAGCAAAAAAATCGGCATTACAATTTGTGAAGATATTTGGCGCGATAATAAGATTATCTCGCAGTTAAAGAAAAAAAGAGCCGATTTTATCATTAATATTTCATCGTCGCCTTTTTATATTGGAAAATATAACATCAGGCAATCTTTGCTTCAAAAAAGAGCCGTTGTTAATCAGCTACCGATTTTTTATTGCAATTTAGTCGGTGGTCAAGATGATTTGATTTTTGATGGTGGTTCGTTGGTTTACAATCGCCAAGGAAAGCCGATTGCTAACGCCAAACGCTTCGAAGAAGATTTTATCGTTGTTGATACTGATAAGATAAATGATGCTGAACAAGTGCCAAAACAAACCACAGAAAAGGAAGTTGCTGAAGTATATTCGGCATTGTTATTAGGTCTAAAAGATTATGTCAATAAGAACGGCTTTAACAAAGTAATTTTAGGACTCTCCGGTGGTGTTGATTCGGCATTGGTTGCTTGTTTAGCCGTTGCCGCACTTGGTCGGGAACGAGTCGAATTAGTAATTATGCCCGGACCATTTACCAAAGAATCTTCAATCAAAGATGCTTTGGAAATTTGCCAGAATTTGAAAATAAAACCAATTTTAATTCCGATTAATGAAATTTATGAAGCCTATTTAAGAACACTACAAAACGAATTCCGAGGATTGCCGTTTAATACTACTGAGGAAAATATTCAGGCACGGATTCGAGGAAATATTTTGATGGCATTATCTAATAAATTTGGCTATTTGGTATTAACCACTGGTAACAAATCGGAACTGTCGGTTGGTTATTCAACTTTATATGGCGATATGGCTGGTGGCTTGGCAGTGATTGCTGATGTGCCGAAAATTATGGTCTACCAACTTTGTGAATATATTAATGAAATCGGCATCAATGATAATACCAATATCATTCCAAAAAGTATTTTCACAAAACCACCGTCAGCCGAATTAAGACCCAATCAAACTGATCAAGATGACCTGCCACCATACGAAATTCTGGATAAAATTATTCATTTATATATTGAAGAAAATCGAAGCAAGGAAGAAATTACCAAGTTAGGCTTTTCTCAAAAATTGGTCGACAATATCATATCGCGCATCGACCACAACGAATACAAACGCCACCAAGCACCGCTGGGATTAAAAATAACACCCAAGGCATTCGGCTTTGGTCGGCGAATGCCAATCACCAATGCCTTTAAATAAATTTACTGGAGATTAGATGCTGATAAAAGATTTTGAAAAATGTCAAGAAATTATTGCCGGCGACAATTGTATTTTAAGAGAACTGCTTAACCCGTTAAAAGATAACATTGCTATCAGATATAGTTTGGCAGTTGCTAAAGTAAAACCCAATGAAATTACTTATGCCCATAAAATTAAAAGCACTGAGGTATATTACATCTTACAAGGCAAAGGTGAAATGCATATCAACGATGAGAAAGAAAAAGTATTTGCTGGTCAAGCGGTTTATATTCCGCCAAATGCTTTTCAGCGAATTAAAAACATTGGAAAAAAAGATTTAATCTTTTTGTGTATTGTCGACCCGGCTTGGCGAAAAGAAGACGAAGAAGTTATAAATTTGTAATTATCGCTATTGCTGATTGTTAGTCTTTTTTACTAACCACTTAACTGCCTGAAAGATTTCAAACTTATCACCAATACTGTGTTCGCCCTCGGTAATTACTAAGGTGTCTTTAATGCCATTAGTTTTAAATAGCTGGTCAATTTGATAATTATGTTGAAGGTTCCAATCTTTTTTTCTACTAACCAGATATGCTAAATGATTTTTAAGGGTTGACCATTTAGCAAAAGACATCGCACCACTATGGGCACAAACAGTATGAATGCCACGAAATTTGGTTGGATGTAAGAACATCTCAAGCATTGCTTGGACGCCTTGACCCGAAAATCCGTAGATGAAAACTTTAGTGGTATCGATTGGATATTTTTTGATTGCCTTGTCATAGGTATTAATAATATCAATGTCATTCTGCATCACATTGCGATGATTCCGAGACCGATGGCAGGAAAAAACAATTATGCTGAAACTATCGCCGACGAATTTCAGCGAGTCAAGGTCGCTTTTGATCGCACCGGTGCAACTTAAATACAATAGCGCCGGAACTTTTTTATTTGTTGCTCGCACCTTTTTCGGAATGTAAAAGCAATCGGTATCGGCATCGACATAAATAGTTTGCCCCAAACCAAATGAAATTATCCACAAACTAATCGATATCCCAAGGATAAATTTCACGAATCAATTGCAATCATTGTTTAATTTTCAATGTTGATTTATTAATGCTCTTTTTAGCACCTTGCAGTTTACGATTTTCTCTTGCGCGGTTAATAATCGACGGGTGTTTGGTTTTTATTGACGGACTCTTAATCACATCAGAATTAACAACTTGACCTGGTAACATCACATAAATATCGCCGGAGTCATTATTAAAAAACCGGTTATAGCGTCGTAAGGTATCAGGATCTAGATTGCTATTTTGCAAAATAATACCCCAACCAAGACTATTAGCAATTTCGCAATCACTAATCCTTGGTGAAGCGCTTTGACAAATAATATTGGCAGGATAAAAAGGATGGCTACCACCGTTTTCAATAATGCAGTGTTTTAAGCGATTTAACGAATTGTTTGAATAGAAAAAGATACCTTGCCAATTTTCATAATACTCAGGGTAATTGGTAAAAACAATCGTGCCGGCTGAGCCATCAGCAATAACTGCACCATCTTCTATTTGGAACTTACAATTGGCAAATTGTAAAATCATATTAGGCATTATTGTAATTATTGCGTTATCACTAATCTCGACATCGGTATCAAACAGATATGGCACTTGGCAATTATACCAGGTGCCACTCTTAGAAATATAACCATCGTCACAAACATAAATCACACTATAGTAATTATTAGAAAAATCGTTACCTTGTTTAAGTCCACTTAAAAGATTGGCACTATGCAACTCTATCGGCACATCCTCACAATTAAAAACCGTGGTGTTGGCGATGTTCAAACCAAAATTCTCATCAGCGTCAACATAAATTCCGCATTGGCAAGAATGGATTTGACAATTCTGAATCAAAGCCGATTCTTCTTCATCGCCTTCAAGATAAATTCCGTAGTCGGCATATTTTATAATACAGTTTGCTAAATTGATTGAGCCGGCGACTTCAATGCCCCACCAACTATTAGAACCTTGTCCAGCTATGTCATCTTGCGATGTAAAAACAACATTATTGGCAATGAGTGTTGCTAATACATCAATATAAATATAATCACCACAGCCTATGATAACACCAGGACTTAAGGTAAAAATTATTGGATTATCTGATACCTCTAATCCATTTTCGATATAATACGGCACACCACAATTATACCATGTGCAACTTCGTGAGACATAACCATTGTTGATAAAAATGTAATTGCATTCATTATTAAAGAACTCGTTATTGGTTTTTAGTGATTGAACTAAATTGGCATTTTCAATGAAAACCGGACATTCATAACAATTAGATATCTGACAATTTCTGATTTCAATATCACAATATTCTTCTTCGGTGAAGATGCTGATACCGTTGGTTCCACTAAACTTAATTTTACAGCCATTAATAATTACTTGTTGGTTCTCGCTAAGTTCTTCAATGACAATACTGGCGTCATCGGCGCCGGCGTATTCAATTTTGCAGTCTTGTAGAAATGCGTTGCCATCGCTTATCCAAATGCCTTCCCAATCACCGGGGTAACCATAACCATCTTCTAATAGATAACGAGATGTAAATGTGACATTAGTTGCCGTTAAGCAGGCATTATTACTGACTTCGATGCCGTCGGTAAGTCCAACAACACAGCCTTGGTCAATGGTCAATGAATAGACATCTTCAAAATAAAGATAACCCTCAACCAAATATGGCACTTGATGATTTCGCCACCGACAATTAGCGACGATACCATTTTTATCTTTCTTGCTAGTTTTTTGTATTTCAGTTTTTGCTGTTTTTATTTCAGTTATTTGCTTTTTATTATTTTTTCTTTTGGCAAGGTGCGACTGGAATTTTTCAAAATTCTCAAAGACATCAATTGCATCAGTAAGGACATAACCGGCTCCGAAATTTCCTAAAAAATTATTGTTTTCACCCAAAGTATGAACCGCATCAACCGTAATTGCCATCGGATAATTTTCATTTTGAGTGATAATATTATTATTGAACTGGACAAACCAGCCGTAAATATCAACCACACCATAATCAGCACATTTTTGAATTAGTGTATTGGTTAGTGAAATTCGGCTTTCTTCAACATAGATACCGTTGTTGGCATACTCAATGATACAATTATCTAAGATTGAATTATAGGTGTCGTTATATTCAAAAGATATTCTTTCCCAATCGCCAACTGATGGAAATGATTCATTACTGGTAAATAAAATTGGTTCGTTATTCGTACCCCGGGCAATCAAATAGCCATTGCGAACAATTAGTGATTTTCCTGAATTAAATTGAATAACTGAGCCGGCTTCAATTGTTAGTAAGGCATCGACAATCACATCATCGGTAATAATATGGGGACTCTGCTCACATTTCCAAATTTCGTTAGACGATATCACGCCAGAATGAAAGGTTGGTGATATTGGCGGCGATGGCTCTGGTTTATTAACAATGATACTTGGTGATTCACCAACATTACCGGCTTTATCATAGGCTCTGGCAATAATCGTTTTTGTGCCGTAAGGTTCATTGGTCGTGTTCCAAACATACTCATAAACAGAATTACTGGCAGTGCTATCAACACCTTTTTTAATATTGTTAACATAAAACTCAACACAAGTAACTTCAGAATTATCAACTGCCACTGCTTTAATCCGGACAACACCAGAAATGGTACTATTATCTTGGGGATTAATTAGGTAAATCGTCGGGCAAATTTGGTCTTTTTTCAGACATTGTGATAATACCAATAAAAAAAGCAGACAATAAAAAACAAATTTTTTACGCATACTATCCTCCTATCTATTTCATTGCATTTTAATATCATTAGTTAACTTTGTCAAGCATAAAATAAAAATTTTTGTTTGCAAAAAATTTTGTGAAACCTTTTTAATAAAAAATCAGTCTATTATTTATATGTATTTATATAATTAAAACAAAGTTTACTTTTATCATTAAACTAAAAAAGGCTTGCCCGGGACATTCCCGGAATGCACTTAGGAAGTAAGACCTGGGCTCTGAATTGTTTTCAGAACTAAAATAAGATTGATGGTCAGCATAGGATGATAAATCATAGAGAGTCAAAGACTCAGGATGGCTGTCAGCATATATTTGAGATAGGAAGTCAGAAACAAGTTCAGGATAGGGGAGAGCATCGATTTCAGTATCGCATCCAGAGGCAGGTAAAGGATAAGATTAAGCAGCGGGTTAAGGATTATACTTTAAAGAACGCATTGGCATTTTGTAAAAACTCTTTATGTCGTCAGTGCATTTTTACTTGTCGGTGCGAGTATTTCTTTTTGTCATTGCGAGGCAAAGCCGAAGTAATCTCATAATTCGCAGATCAGATTCCGTGTCAAGCACGGAATGATAAAAAAGGAATGGCACGGATTGACAAAGTAAGGTGAGATTGCCACGCCTTGTAACAACAAGGCTCGCTATGACTAAAAGAGAGCGGTATTGCCACGAACCATAAAGAAACTGGGTCTTGCAATAACCAATGATGGGTAATGTCATTATGTTCTTTTCATATCATGGCTGCATTTTCTGTCATTGCGAGGACCAACAAAGCAATCTCACAAACCATTTCTTGGAAATATTGGCATATAATTGTTGACAGTTATTGCTCGCATAGTTAAAATTAAACAATTTAACGAAAAGGAGTAGATTTATGAAAAGACTTGTATTATTGCTGACATTTTTTGTTTTCTTAGTTTATGGTCAAGAACTTTTAGTAAGAGTTCCTTATACGCCGGATAATAACACATCT
>JBDRUR010000053.1:0-10157 GCA_039801485.1 Caldifarciminota bacterium | reverse complement strand
GATTCGCTTGCTCAAGATTTTTTCTTTATGAAATACGACATTATTAATAATAATGCTTATTCAATCAATAATCTTTATTTCGGGATTATTCTGGATGCGGATATCGGCAATGCCAATGATGATATGGTTGGTTTGCTTCGTGACCGCAATTTTACTATTGGTACGCAAATTATCCGCGTTAAAAATACTGGCTATGTTTACGACTATGATAACAATGAACCACCAGGTCAATATTGGCAATCAGGCACACCTGGTGCGGTTGCAATTCGATTATTGCAGGCACCACCAGGCTTAGCAATGACTGCTTTTAAGAAATTCACATTGGATTTTGACCCGATTTATGACCGAGACCAATATCTAACTTTGGCTGGTTATAATTACCAAACCGGCGCCTATGAGCCATTTGACTCAATTGACTTAATACCTGGTGATAAACGATTTTTGTTGGCATCTGGACCATTTAATCTCAATGCCTTTTCAACCGTATCTTTTCATTATGCGGTCATTGGCGCTCAATATGGCGAAGCCGGTGCTTTACCCAATAACCGTGATACTACTCAACTTGCCTGGCAAAGTTATCTGGCAGACAGTATTTATCAGGCAAGAATTATTAATGTTGGTATTGCCGAAAAATTAAGTGCTTACGACAACCAAAGTATTACAATTTATCCTAACCCAGTTCGGACGTATCTTAATATTAAATCAAAACAAGGTGGCCAACTAACGGTTGAAATTTATAATGTTAACGGTGCGTTGGTAAATTTGTTAACTGGCAATGATAGGCTACAATGGGACGGCACTGATAATCGACAGCAAAAATTACCTAACGGAATTTATTTTGTCAAAGTTATTTCGGAAAACCAAACAGGTTTAAGCAAGGTCTTGCTTTTAAGATAAAAATAGAACACTGCGAAAGAAATTAGGAGTCTTTGCAACAATCATTAAAGATTGACCATTTTTCCAATTAAAGTATAATATTTCCATGGAGCAAACTATGAGAATGTTTATAATTATTTTTACGATAGTTTTTATGAGTTTTGGGTTAGCTAATAGTTATGAGACTGAACTTAAACAAATGCCGGTGCCAGAACGATTGGATTTGGTTAAGATTGATATCACTAACCATTCGCAAGTTAAATCGTTAGATGCAATGGGGATTATTATCAATCAAGTTCGCGATAATTATGTTGTTGCTGAAGTTAAACCCGAGATGATAAGTTATTTAAGAAAAATTGGATATCAAGTTAGTGTGCTGCAACAAGACATTAGTGGTTTTTACTATCACAATTTTATTACGCGTTCTGATCGCGGCCGGTATCTTACTTATACTGAGTTCGTTGATACGATGAATGTCATTGCAAATAATCATCCAGAAATATGTAAGTTGGAGACTTTGGGATTTAGTCATAACAATCGTCTGATTCTGGCAATGAAAATTTCGGATACAGTCTGGATTGATGAAAAAGAACCAGCAGTATACTTTGACGGCAATATTCATGGTGATGAAAAGATTGGTTGGGCGATTTGCTTTGAGTTAATTAAATATATCGTGCAAAATTATTATGACAATGCCTTTGTTTATGATTTAGTGAATTCTCGAGAAATCTGGATTGTGCCGATGATTAATCCGGATGGCTATGTCAATAGTGTTCGCTACAATGGTCGGAATGTTGATTTGAATCGAAATTTTGGTTGGATGTGGGGAAACGAATCTAATTGCGGTTCTGACGCCTTTAGTGAAAACGAAGCAACCGCCTTTTATAACCTTTTTATTAAACAGCCGTTTGTCATCTATACCACTTATCATGCTGGTGATAGTGTTATTTCTAATCCCTGGAGTTATACGACATATGACAGTGTACCGGAAAAATTTCTAATCTGGCATTTAGCCCAAGGCTATTCGCAAAGTGGTAATTATTATCCTTATGGACAAGGTTCGATTATTATGTATCTAATTAACGGTTCTTCAAAAGATTATTGTTATGGTATTGGTGGTGAAGTGAGTTGGTCAATTGAAGTCTGTAATACCAAAACACCCCCAGCCAGTTGGATTGACCCGTGCTTTAATTCTAATCGGAATGCAATGTTGTATTTAATCCGAAAAGCCGGACAAGGTGTTCACGGCACAGTCACGGATTCAATTACTGGTGAACCTTTGTATGCCCAAATTTGGATGCAACCGAGAAATTGGCTCAGTTATACCTCGCCAACCAATGGTGATTTTCACCGTTTTTATCTACCGGGCTCTTACACAATGATTGTTAAATGTGCCGGTTATAAACAAGAAACTTTAAGTGTCGTTATTCCCAATAATACCCAAGACTCAGCAATTACCCTTGATATTAAGCTTATGCCGGATCCATTAGCCGTGCAAAATTATGGGATGAGAGTCATTCACAACCGTTATGTGACTACGAGTTCTAATCGCACTTATCCGGTACGGGCATTGGGTATTCATGATGGTGTTAGTTTTCAATTGGATAATACTAAATGGATTGTGATTGAAATGGCAAAACCAATCCAAAACAAACCAGATTACGACTTTACAATTTATCGCACCGGCACATCGGGTTCGGCGACGATAAAAATTGCTAATAATTGGAAAGGACCATGGACAACGATTGGGAGTGCCAATTCCGCAGTTAGCCATTTTGACATAAATTCATCTGGTCTTGATACGGTCCGTTATGTCCGTTTAGAAGCCGCTGCAACTTTTAATTTAGATGCAATTGAAGACTACGCGCCGGTACCAGCAATTGAATATTACAACAATCAACTAATTAATCAATCACTGCCAATAATTATTTCCCCAACTATTGCGTCGTCATATCTTAAAATTACTTGTAACGCAAATTTTGATAAAGACAGAAAATTTACCATTTACGACGCATTAGGAAGAAATCTCAAATCATTTTATTTGCCCCAAAATCAAAATTACATTGTAGTTGACCTGAAAGATAATGATAATCAGTTATTGGCTAATGGTATTTATTTTGTCAAAGCCGATAAGAACGATAGGCCAATAATAAAATTTACGATAATAAAGTAGAATTTAACTAATCTTATATTTCCAGTTGCCTTAAACGGGCAATTCTTTTTTCTAATGGCGGATGGGTAGCAAAAAGCTCGGATACTGACATCCGGTCTTTGCCAAATGGATTAGCAATATAAAGGTGAGCAATGGCATCTGATGTTTGCCGCATTTTCCCTTGATAATTTTTAAGCTTCGCCAATGCCGAAGCCAAACCATCAGGATAGCGAAGGATATAAGCACCAGAAGCATCAGCCAAATATTCTCGTTCTCTTGATATTGCTGAGCGGATTAATAGCACCAAAATTGGTGAAACGATTGCTAAGGCAATACCAATCAGAATAAATATTGCCCCAATATTATCGCGGCGGTCACTTCGTCTTCTCGGTCCCCACCACATTGAACGCAAAAAGATATCGCGAAACAAGATAATTAATCCACCAATAATCCCGGCAATTGTCATTAATAAAATATCATAATTCTTAATATGGGACATTTCATGAGCAATTACTCCCTGCAACTCTTCACGATTCATCATTGTCAATAAACCTTGAGTTACCGCAATCGAGGCATTTTGGGGACTGCGACCAGTCGCAAAGGCGTTGGGCATCTCTTCATCAATGATATAGACTTTGGGTTTTGGCACACCAGCCGCAATGGCAACTTCTTCAACAATATTATGTAATTGATAATATTTATCAATTGGTGCCGGATAAGCCCGCGAAAATGCTAATGCCACCTTATCCGAATTGTAATATAAAATCAGATTGTAAAAGATGATAAATAGTGCAAATAATACATAGCCCGGTAGACCCCATTCAAATACTTGCACCAACACATAACCAACAATTGCTAATAGTAAAGAAAAAAGGAAAATAAAAAGTGCGGTCTTTCGTTTATTGACGCCGATTAAGTCATAAAGTGTTGTTTTCATTTTAATTGTCGTTAACGATTAACTGAAAATTTTACTTTGTAAACGATACTTTTACTGGTTCTTTTTCAGTTTCGGGAATTACATAAAATTCTTCGGGCTTAAACTTAAAAATTGCCGCAATTATGTTTGTCGGGAATTTCTCAATCATTATTTTATAGGACATTGCCTCATCATTATAGAATTGTCGAGCAAAAGCAATCTTGTTTTCAGTTGCTGAAAGTTCTTCTTGTAGTCGTAAGAAATTCTCATTTGCCTTAAGCGTCGGATAGTTTTCTGCAACCGCAAATAATGTCTTTAAGGTCTCGGTTAAGACATTATTTGCTTTGGCAGTATCGCCAACGGTTTTTGCAGAAAGCGCCGCGGCTCGTGCTTGGGTAACTTTCTCAAAAACTTCGCGTTCGTGAGCGGCATATCCTTTCACTGTTTCCACCAAATTAGGAATTAGGTCATATCGTCTCTTTAATTGAACATCAATTTGCGCCCAGGCATTTTTTACTCGGTTTTTACGAGTAACTAAACCATTATATCCAGCCCATAAGAATAACCCGATTGCAATGATTATTAAGATTATTATTAACATTTTTGTTTCCTTTCTATCTGGTTATCTATTATAGTATAATTAAAATATTTTGCTTGTCAATGATTATTGCAATAAATTTTATTAATTGTTGATTGCTTGCTTAAAAAGATTACTTGGCATCACACGATGACTAAGTTGTTAATTGTCATTGCGAGTACCTGAAAGGTGCGTGGCAATCTCTAATCGCGATCACAATGACTAAAATAAAAACCGGGAGCTTAAAAGCCCCCGGGGTTAGATTTTATAGCTGATTACTGGACAATTAACTTAACCCTCACACTGTTATTAGAAGTCTCGCACTTCACAAAGTAGATACCCTTTGCCAACTTCTCGGCTGAAAGTGTCAGCATGTAATTACCAGCAGCCAGATGCTCATTCACCAAGGTCTTAATCAGTCTTCCGGATGCATTGTAGAGTTTGATTGAAACATTACCAGCAGTTGGCACCGTATAGCAGATTGTTGCCATTTTTTCAAATGGATTTGGTGATATATTGAAGTTGAATTTATAAGTCTCATTTGTTATTTTAGAGGTTGGCGAAGCAATAATTTCAGGATTAACGGGCTTGCCGGCACCGATTGTATAGCACCAGAAATCTGGCTGTTTATTACCAACCAAGAGCCAAATTTTACCATTAGCATATGCCATTGCGGCACCAGTCTTGGGTGCGTGCTTTTTGTCAATCACCGGTATTGCCTCTAACCTTTGCCATAAATTGTTGCCCGGGGTATACTTCCAAAAAACATCGGTCGCGTTACCTTTGATAGCATAAATTGCCCCATCGCCGGCTGCTAAACAACCGCCATCTTTGACCAATACTTTTTTCTTGTAGTGACCAAAGACAGTATCTTGTTCTGGAATAGCTTGCTTGTAGATCCAACTGTCGCCGGCAATATCGTAAGCTAAGAATTTATTAGTTTGGTCACCGCCTTTGATAGCGTATATTATGCCGTCAAGCACAGTCATTGCGGTGCCAGCTTTTAATGGTTTATAGGTTGGTGAACATTCAAGACCAGCCAATTTTGTCCAAGTGCTATCAGCAACATTATAGGCATAGAAATTAGTAGTATCAGTAGGTTTATGACCACCGGCAAGAAGGTAGACATTACCATTATAGTATGTTAGTGCCGTGCCAATTTTTAATGGTTTTCCTTTTGGTGTTGGCACATGTTTTAACATTGTCCAACCAGGATTATTGATATCATAGACCCAGAAGTCCCAAGTACCATTGCCACGAGTCGCATAAATTTTACTTACGCCATCATAACAAAGTGCGGCACCTTTGCCAACAAACTTCTTGTTACGAGCAGTAGTATCAACACCGGTTTCAGGCTTATATTTGAAGCCGAATGGCAATGACTCAACAGTTTCCCAGCCCGATTTTGTTCCGATGGTGTATTTTCTGAAAACATTGGTCTTGGTGCCAATAAACGCATACAGATAATCATCATCAACACTAACTAATGCGCCACCATCTTTGATTACATTATTAACCGCTGGGACCAAATTCGTATTTACTGCTTGTTTCTGTGTCCAACCCGGTGTTTCATATATTATTGTAATTAGCCACGGATTGGAAAAGTTACTCCAATTATTGTTTATGTCTTTTGCTTTAACCTTCCAGGTATATGTGCCTTGACTTAAATTAGGCACTGGGGTAAATGCGGTGCCGGTAGTATTAATATTGATTATTTCGGTTTTTGTCTCGCTTTCGACAATTAAATTGTAAAGCACTGCCTCATCTACCGGATTCCAACTAAATGTTGGATTGTGATTGATTGTGGAGCCACTATCAGGTGAAACTAAAGTTGGCACCTCTGGCGGAATGTTATCCGAAATTGAAAAAGAACGAGTAGATGGCGGGCTCCAATTATTCATACAATCACAGGCTTTGACATCCCAGCTGTATGAACCATTCGTTAAACTTACCAAACAGGTATAAGTCGTGTCGGTAATTGTGTCGTCGACTACGGCTGATACTTCGCCCCAAACAACGATAGAATACTTTTGAGAACCGGGTTGATGGTGCCAGAGAAATGTTGGCGTTTCATCATTTAATTCGGCATTAGGTTCGGGTGATATTAAGTCCGGTCCTTTATTAAGTAACCCAAATGTCCAGACATCGCTGGTCTCACCTTCTGGTACTTCAACAAAAACTCGCCAATAATAAATACACAAAGTATCGGATTGAGCCAAAGATATTTCAGATGTGGACTGGGAATTCTCAACAGTGGTATCAAGCAACATCGTTACAAAATTTGGTACATCGGCTACCTGAAGTCGATAAGAAGTTGCGCCGGAAACATCTTCCCAGTCAAAAAACGTATATTGATTGAATATGATTGAGTCGTTTGGCGGCAACAATAATGTTGGTGGCTGGGCAATTGCCAATGTTACTGCCATCAATATTACCCAAGGTGTTAGTTTGTTTATTTGATACATAATAACCCCTTTCGTTAAATTTTTATAGTTTTATTAATTTAATTTCTTTGCGGTTGTTTATATCCTGATATCTAACAAAATAGATACCATTATTTAAGTTATCAAGTTGCAATGAATAAGCACCGGCGTTTTGATAATTATCCACTAAAGTTTTGATTAATCTGCCCGATGAATTATATAGTTTGATTATAACTTTGCTTGAAACCGGGACGGTGTAGCGGATAGTGGTCAGTTTACTAAATGGATTTGGAGTCACATCAAAATTGAACTTAAATGCGTTAACAATTTTATTAGTTGTTAATGCACCAATAGTTGATGAAACAACTTGCTTTGTTTTATCAATGCCGATTGTATAGCACCAGAAATCTGGTTTCTTATTGCCAACTAGGAGCCAAACTCGACCTGCAGCATAAGCCATTGCGGCACCGGTTTTGGGTGCGTGCTTTTTGTCAATTACCGGTATTGACTCTAATCTCTGCCATAGACCACTGCTCGGGCTATATCGCCAGAAACAATCAGTGCCACCGCCCTTAATCGCATAAATCACACTGCCATCTGATGCCATACAACCACCATCTTTCACCACCACCTTTGTCTTGGTGCTACCAAAAACTATGTCGGGTTTCGGTAATGTCTCTTTAGGTGTCCAGCTGGTTCCGTTAAATGCATAGAACAGATTGTCTTTGTCGCCACCTTTTAACGCATAAATCTGACCAGCGCATACTGTAAGACAACTGCCGTCTTTCCAAGGTTTGTTATAAGAACCAAGTGTTAATGGCGCACTTACTGACCAGTGTCGGGTTGTAGTATCATAAACATAGAAGTTATTGACATCGGTCTTTTTCTGTCCGCCAGCCAAGAGATAGACTTTGCCATCATTGAATGCCAAAGCAGTTCCGCCTTTCACACCTTTAGGCACCGGGATTGATTCTTCTCTTGTCCAAGTGCGGGTTAAAAGGTTAAATGACCAGAATTCACGCGTGCCATTGCCGCGAGTTGCATAAATTTTACTTGTGCCATCATAACAGAGTGCAGCACCTTTGGCGGGATATTTCTTATTGATAGTTGGTGGCGTTGTTGTTGGATATTTATAACCAAATGGCAATGACTCAGACTGGGTATAACTCCAACCAGATTTTGAGCCGATAGTATATTTTTTGAATTTATTAGTTTTGGTACCAACAAATGCATACAACTCATTGCCAACACCAACTATTGCTCCACCATCTTTGATGGCATTTGGCACCGAAGTTTCTATCGGTTCTTTTTGTGTCCAACCTGATGGCATAGGCGCAGTGTTAATAATAAACTGTCGGGTTTCTGACCAGAAACTATATGGTAAACCAGCACGCACGCGCCAGAAAAATGTGTCATCACTTAAGCCCGGTGGTTGTATTTGCAATTGTGACGATGCAACGATTGTATCCACTTCGGGTGAAAGGAAATTATTATCATTGTCAATCTGGATTTGATATTCACTGGCGCCAGTAACATCTGACCAATCAAAAAATGGCGTCGCCGTATAAAGCACTGAAAAGTTTGCCGGTAAATTCAACGCCGGTACCGCTAAAAGCACTTTTACAGAGTCAGCTAAAGTATCGTTAAAAGCGTTGTCATCAGTTGCTAAGATTGTCCATACCTTGGTATAATATTTTCCGGGTGATAAATGATGATTGCCAAAGTTAATACTTTGGATACTTTCCGGCAATAAGTTGGCAACAAATCTTTTCTGTTCAAAAATCACACTATCATTTTGATTGCGGATTGTAAATTTAGTTGAACAAGATGCGGTGCGGATATAGAAATTCTTGACCTTGGCAATAATTGGCAGAGTAGTGGATGCAACTGAATCTCGGGGCGAGGTGATTTCGAAAACACCAACATCGTGGAATCTAACTGAAACATTGCTTGTTGCTTTATCATTGAAACTGTTCTCATCAAGAGTTAACTGCGTTGAGCATTTCATTACGAATGTGCCAAAATGATTTGCGGTCCAGGGGGCAAAACTTATCATTGTATCTGAATTTGGTGGTGCTGAAATATTTCTAATGTTAGAATAACCGTCGCTGATGTCAAATTTTACATCAAAACTTAACCGATTTAAACTATAATTATGAATAATCGCCACCGGCGTAATTACTGCACCAGAATCAACTGGACTTATTGGCGCTTGGATTGATAAACAACCGACATCATTAGGATAGCGACTAACAACCTCGGTGCAAACAATGTCATCAAGATACCACCCGGATCGGACAACACCACCATCAGAGCCAAAATGCCAACAGACCATAAATTTCTGACCAGATAAAACTGGTAGATTAAAAGTTGCTTGCTGCCACGTTTCATGAACGCCGGTGTAGCAAGATTCGCCAGGAATACCGGCATTTGTTGTATAACCAATACCATTATAGCCATTGATTGGGCGAATTAAACTCCAGTTTAGTCCGCTATCAGTAGAGATTTTAACATTACCACCATCATATGCCCGGCCGGGGATAGTTGGACTTTCTTCCATATTATACCAGTGCCAAAACTTAAGTTGCGGATTATCACTGGTTGCAATGAATTCCGAACTGATAAGTTTCCAATTGGCGTTATTCGTATAATTACCAGCAAGCACAGTTGCCCAAAGTTTTGTGCCAGAATGGGCGCTATTTGGTCCAGAAGTTGGCACACCCCATTCCCAACCACCAGTAGCGGGCAAAGCCGAAAAACTGCCATTAGTTGTTTCAAAATTGTTTTCATAATTTTTTCGGCAAGTGACAAAACATTGGAGGGTATCATTAAATGGGTTGAAGTCATTATTAGCTAAATGAAGATAGCATTTGATTTGATAAGTGCCGATTGTTGCTAACCAATTTGTTGAAAAGATTGCGGTGTCAGTAGCACCGGCATTAAGAATAAAATTCGTAATCGTATTGCTGTAATCATTGCCAATTTCAAAAGTTACCGATAATGTCTCTGGTTTATAACCGAGATTTTTAACAATTGCTTTCGGCGTAATCAGTTGTGAATCAGCAACAACTTCGGTTGGCGAAATAATTGCCATAATACCGACATCACGAATTGTTGTCAGCGTTAACTGGATATTGGGTCGATTATAAGTTTGAGTTAAATTGGTTGGTTCATTCTGATCACTATATGCCTGTCGTGTGCGATAATTTGGTG
>JBDRUR010000052.1:0-10450 GCA_039801485.1 Caldifarciminota bacterium | reverse complement strand
TTAATGATCGGCAGAAGACATGGCGTCCATGCCCAACCAATAACTTTTGGCTTGAAATGTCTTTCTTGGTATCAAGAAGTTATCCGTAATATTTTAAGATTACAAACCGCCCAGAAAAATCTCGGGTATGGTAAAATATCCGGTGCCGTTGGCACTTACGCTGAGATTAGTCCCAAAGTTGAATTATTAGCACTAAAAAAATTAGGCTTAAAACCCGAACCGGTTTCAACGCAGATTATCCCTCGCGACCGCTACGCGGAATTATTAACCACGCTTGCGATCTTGGCATCCGGCTTAGAACGAATTGCTACTGAAATAAGAAATCTTCAGCGAACCGAAATTGATGAACTTGCTGAACCATTTGAAAAAAATCAACGTGGTTCATCAGCAATGCCCCATAAAAAAAATCCAATTATTTGTGAACGCATTTGTAGTTTAGCAAGAATCATTCGTAGTTATGCCCAGGTTGGTTTAGAAAATATTGCCCAATGGCATGAACGGGATTTAACTAACTCAGCCAATGAACGAATTGCTATTCCTTCAGCAACAATCCTGATTGATTATATGATACAAAAATTATGCTATGTCTTAAGCAATTTAGTCGTTAAAAAGGATAAAATGCAAGAAAACATTGATAAATCCCAAGAACAATTCTTCTCTCAACGGCTAATGTTAGCATTAATTAAAAAAGGCTTAAGTCGGGATAAGGCATATAAAATGGTTCAAGAACTATCGTTTGAAGCAAAAGAAAAAAATGAGTATTTGAGTAAAATGGTAACAAGAAATAAACAGTTGAAAAATTTATTTAGTAGTAATGAATTAGATGAGCTTTTTTCTTTTAAACATTTATTTTCAAATGTCGATTATATATATAATCGCATAGAAAAATCAATTTACTAATAAAAAAGGAGAAAAAAATGATAGACTTTAGTCTCACTGAAGAACAATTAATGATTCAAAAATTAGCCCGTGATTTTGCCCAAAAAGAAGTTGCGCCCAAAATAAGAGAGAACGACCAAAAGGCATTCTTCGATAAGAATATCCTCACGAAAATGGCTGAACTTGGTATTTTAGGACTTTCGATTCCAACAAAATATGGTGGTAGTGGCGGTGATTATATCTCTTTAGGACTTGCCTGCGAAGAGTTAGAATATGTTGATACTTCTTTACGAGTGATCCTTTCAGTACATATTGGACTTAATAGTTTAACAATTCTTTCTTGGGGCACTGAAGAGCAAAAGCAAAAATATTTAGTGCCACAGGCACAGGGTAAAAAGATTGCAACTTTTGGCTTAACCGAACCTAATGCCGGTAGCGATGTTGTTGCTATTGAGTCCAAGGCTCAAAAGGACGGTGATTACTGGGTACTTAATGGTGAAAAAATGTGGATTTCTTTGGCTGATGTTGCTGATAATTTTTTAATTTTTGCTTGGACCGACCAAGAAAAAAGAAAAAAGCGTGACCATTCTGGAATCAGTTGTTTTATTGTCGAACGCGCTTTTCCTGGTGTGACGACCGCGACAATTCATGGTAAGCTTGGCATCCGTGCCGGCAATACCGGCTCGATTTCGCTGTCAGATGTTCGAGTTCCCAAAGAAAATATGTTGGGTCAAGAAGGCGAAGGTTTTAAAATCGCTATGTTTGCTTTAGACCAAGGAAGATATACGGTTGCGGCTGGTGCCACCGGGTTAATTCGTGCCTGTTTAGATGCCTCAGTAAAATACGCCAACGAACGCAAAACCTTTGGAGAAGTTATCGGTAAACATCAACTGGTCAAAGAAATGATTGCTGATATGGCTGCGAGTTATGAGATTGCCCGGTTGCTGTGGTTAAAAGCTGGTTGGCTTAAAAACATTGGTGAACGCAATACCAAGGAAACTTCACTGGCAAAAATGTATGCCTGTGATGCCTCAGAACGTTCAGCATCAAATGCTGTGCAGATTTATGGTGCTTACGGTTATTCGGATGAATATCCGGTTGAAAGATTCTATCGCAATTGCAAAGGCGCAGTTATTTATGAAGGTTCCCGAGAAATTCACAAACTAATGCAGGCAGATTATGCCTTAGGTTATCGTAGCGACAAGCCAACTCGTTGCAAATTACCGATACCAGAAGAATAACTTTAAATTATAAAGATTATTTAGGCTTACAGTAATACACTAAAAATTAAAAATGCCAATTATTTATTTAAAGTCTGGCGGTTATGTGGAATGCGAAGGCTTTACCATCAAGGACGGCGTGGTCAAAACCATTGGCGCAATATTTAAGGATACAAAGTTTCCTCCAGATAACACCAAGCAACAAGAATCGGTAATTCCGTTAGATAATATCCTTTATATTTTGCCGCAGAAAATATAATACTTCGATAATCGCATCCCAAATTAATATTCCAGAAAATTTAACCGATTAGCACTATTGACTTTTCATTAAGTCGCAATTTAAATCTTGTAGCGGCGTCAATGAAAATAAAAATTATTTTGTTTGTATCGGTTTTTATTACGATCACTCTTGGTAATGCCAAGCAAAAATTTTCCCCCATTTTTGAGATTATTGAAAACTTTGATGACGGTATAATTGAACTTGAATCATATCCCGGCGAAGATATTCAACCTTATGCCTGGTCATTAGATTCAATTAACACTTATAACAATACGCCGTTCTCACTGAAATTATATGGTAATACTTGGAAGATTCTAAGAATTGACTCATTAGATCTTGATACTAACAATGTGTGGCAAGTATCAGTATATGTTGAAAGTCTGGCTGAAATCCAGGGATTTGGTTTAACCGACGGTGTCCATACATTATTTTATTCTTTTGCCGGCACCGAACAATTAAATATTCATCAGTGGGTTACTGTTTATCAAGGTGCTTTTCCTACAGACACCTGGAACATTTATCAACTACCGGTTGGTGAAGACTGGCTTAATTGGTTTGGTTATTTACCAACAATTACCGGCATTGTTTTTATTAACGATTGTGACCTTGATTCATCAGCAATCGTTTATTTTGATGAAATCATTGACATTACTAATGATTTACCAATCGCGCCGCGAGTACAAATATGGGATTCAATCTGTCATATTTATCAAAAACATAGGGAAAGATATGTTGAAGTTCAGTTTTTTAGCCAGGTATTTGATCCTGATAGTAGATACCACGAATATTGCTGGTATTTTGGCGATGACTCAACAAGCAATGATTCTAATCCTCGCCATACTTATCTTATTGCTGACGACCATGAATATATGGTGTTATTAGCTGTCAAGGACAGCACAAATTTATGGGGATGGGCTACTTGTCAAGTTTTAGTCGATTCCGGACAATCAACTTTCCCAATCACCATAAACTTTGTCGGTGATATAATGTTAGCCAGACGATATGACGCAACTGGTGGCATCATAAATACATTTGGCATCGAAACAATCTTTAAACCCACTCTCAATTATTTGGGAAATGCGGCTGAGATATCAGTTGCTAATCTGGAATCACCGCTTACTAACCGCGGTGTCAGACATCCAACAAAACCAATTGTCTTTCGAGGCCGTCCAACAAATATTGCTGGGCTTGCTTATGCGCAAATTGATGTCGTATCGTTGGCTAATAATCATATCATTGATTACGGCTTAGAAGGAATGCGTCAAACTCAGGAATTATTAGATTCAGTGAATATTTTATATCTCGGTGCCGGTGCCAATGCTTATGAGGCGTATTTACCAATATTTAAATTAAAAAAAGGTATTAATCTTGGTTTCTTGGCATTCAGTGACCGCACCGGCCAATATGATAACTATCAACCCTACTTAAATGCTGGTTATAATAAACCGGGATTTGCTAACCTTGATACCTTTTATGTTACCCAAATAATTCAGCAGATAAAACCGACCACTGATTTAATTATTGCTCAAACCCATTCCGGTTCTGAATATTCTTTAGCACCAACTGATAACGAAAACCTTACTGTCGATGACGAGTGGTATTCGTCTTTTTCACTGGTACCTTGTAGCAGTGACATAATTGTCCGACACCGTATTATCGATGCCGGCGCTGATTTAGTAATCAATCATCACCCTCATGTAATCCAAGGTTTTGAAGTATATCAAGGAAAGTTAATCGCTCATTCATTGGGAAATTTTGTATTCGATTTAGATTACCCAGAAACCTATCCATCAGTAATTCTTAATGCAATGATCAATCAAAATGGATTATACGATTATACTGTTATTCCAATTTATATCGATGACTATATCCCATATCCAGCCAAAGGTGAATTAGGACTGAATATTTTAGACCATCTTGCCCAATATACAAAAGAATTTAACACTTACTTAATAATTGATCGTAACCGCGTAATTGGGCAGATAATTTTAGATACAACATATTTATCTCCATCGATTATCTCTCATAGTAATGAAGTCCAGTTAAAACAAAAAAGTAATTATTGGCTATCCCCTCCAATAAAACTTTTGAGAAACGGCAGTATCTCACAAATTACCTCAATAACTCCTAATCAAAATTGGGAATTCCGTTTAGGACGCGAATTAATGTGGTTATGGTTTGGCAATTTTGAAGATGAAGGTGCCAGTATGTGGCTTATTGATCAACCAAACGAAGGATATGATACAATTGCCTATCAAGGAACGCGATCACTTCGTCAAATTCGTCCAGCATCGACCATTCCAATAATTACCAATTTAGAAGAAAGAATTCCTATTTATTCTTCAACAACAGATTATACTCTTTATGGCTATATTAAAACTCAAAATACCCGAGATGCAGGAATTGAAGTTAGATTTTATTCTAACCGCACCGGCACGTCTTCACTTGGTTCGGTTGGTCTTGATACCGTAATTAATGGCACGACTAATTGGACATTTTACTACAATGATTTTATACCACTAGTAAATACCCATTATATTGATATTCTAATGACAAGTACCGGACCACAATTAGACACTAGCAAAGTTTGGTTTGACAATGTTGGTATCATCGAATGGCAGAGTTGGCAACCATTTAACAATCAAGTAGCGATTTCAACGCCCAATAATTATAATTGGATTCAGATAAGAACAAATAATTTAATTGACAGTGCGACAATTTCTTATCAGGAAACAAAATATGAATTAATTCCGGCAATAATTGATAACGTTTCTATTCCCAATTATGTCTATGTTAAATCATTTTTAACATATCCTAATCCGTCCAAATTATTATCAATAATTCAATATGACTTATTAAAACCAGCAATGATTACTATTAAAATCTACAATTGCCTGGGACAAGAAGTGCGCACATTAATTAATGAAATACAACCGGCAGGCAAAAGACTATTAATATGGGACGGCAAAGATAATCATGGTAGAATTTTAAATGCCGGCATCTACTTTTGCCAACTACAAACTAAGCTAAATACATTATCAAGAAAAATAATTTTGCTAAACAAAAAATAGTCAGCGATCACATAATTAGTAATTAACCCACAGGATACAATGTGATGTTAATATTTTAATTAATAATGTCTTCCATTGAATTTCAGTAAATCCAGATTTTTATTTTGCTTGACAACAAGACAGGTAATTAATTATATTATTATACAATGAAACAAACGAGTTACGAAACATTACTTAAGATCACTCAGACAATTAATTCTATTATCGACTACCGGGAATTGCTTGAGCAGATTATGGATTTAGCAATCGAAAACCTCAATGCCGAACGGGGTGTCATTATCCTACAAGAAGGCGACAAAATTTCCCCGGTCGTTGCGCGTGAACTTACTCAAAAAGACTTAGAAGATTTAACCCAAATTTCCAGTAGCGTAATCCATCAAGTTTTAACGGACAAAAAACCATTGTTAATTCACAATATTCAGGATTCTGATTTCAAATCTGCCCACAGTGTTATTATGCACAACATTCAATCAGTAATGTGCGTCCCACTAATTTCTCGTAACAAAATCATTGGTGCAATTTATGTCGACTCCCGTAGCAAAAAAAGCGTCTTTACTCAAGAAAATCTGGACTTTTTAATTGCCTTTTCTCATCAAGCAGCAATTGCCATTGAAAACTCAAGGCTTCGTCATCTGTTAGAGGAAGAAAATAAATATCTTAAAACCGAACTCGCAATTACCACTGAGTTTAGCAATATTATTGGTCGAAGTGAACAAATGTTAAAAGTGTTTGATTTAATGCGCAAAGTATTAAGCTCGTCGATACCGGTTTTAATTGAAGGTGAAACCGGCACCGGTAAAGAATTAGTTGCGCGTGCCATCCACTATCATGGCGTCAGACAAAAAGGTAAGTTTGTTGCCCTTTATTGTGGTAGTATTCCTGAAACGCTTTTAGAATCAGAGTTGTTTGGTCATAAAAAGGGAGCCTTTACCGGTGCCGTTACAGATAAAAAAGGTCTTTTTGAAGAAGCTGACCAGGGAACTTTGTTCTTAGATGAAATCATCGATATTAATTTAGCAACTCAAGCAAAATTACTTAGAGTTCTGCAAGAAGGCGAGTTCCGACGACTAGGTGAATTAACACCACGGCGAGTCGATGTTCGAATTATCTCGGCAACTAATCGTAACTTAGCCCAAGCCGTAAAAGAAGGCAAATTCCGAGAAGACTTATTTTATCGTATCCAAGGGGTGGTGATAAACTTACCACCATTAAGAGAACGCGGTGACGACATTTTGTTGCTTGCCAATTATTTTCTGAAAAAATATGCCCAAAAAGAAAATAAAAAGATTAGTGGGTTTGATGACCACTCGATTAATTTATTAACAAAATATCATTGGCCCGGAAATGTTCGAGAATTAGAAAACACTATTGCGCGTGCGTGTGCATTAGCGACTAACGAAATTATCACCGTCGATGATCTGGGATTACAATTATCAGAACCGATAGCTGATATTGGTCTCAAAAAGGAAATTATTCAAAGAGAAAAGGAATATATCCTTAGCGTTTTACAGCAAGTAGGTGGTAATCGAACAAAAGCCGCGGAAAAACTTGGTATTTCTCGTCGCACTTTACAATATAAACTAAAACAGTATGGAATTGTTAAATAACAATATCAACTAATTTCTACACTTAAAAAATGCTATTACCAATCGGTGCTATCTTTACTGATAAATATGAAATTTTAGAATTACTATCATCAAGCCCACTAAATTATGTCTACAAGGCGATGCAAAAACCTTTGGACCGGTTGGTGATACTTAAAATCTTAACACCGACAGTTGCAACCAATAGTGAGATAGTAAGCCGATTCGAACGCGAGGCTAAATTGCTAAGTTCGGTGAAAGAAGAAGGGGTTACAAAAATATACGATTTCGGCAAACATAATGGAGTTTACTACATTGTTTCCGAATATGTTGAAGGCATGAGTATCAGACAATTACTTAACCAAAAAGGTCGGATACCGCTCCCACTAGCGGCTTATATTATTTTAGAAACTGCTAAGATCTTGAATCGCTTACATCAACAAGGCATTGTCCATCGAGACATTAAACCCGAAAATATTATAATTAGTAATGAGAATAGAATTAAACTTACCGATTTCGGCTTAGCATTTTCCCAAGCAATGCCATCGATCACCATTGATGGCTCGATTTTAGGAACGCCGGCCTATATGTCGCCCGAACAGATAGTTGGTAAACAAGTAGACAAAAAATCTGATATCTACTCTTTGGGAGTCGTATTTTACGAATTATTGACCGGGATTAACCCATTTATTGCTGATAACTATTCAGCAATTATGCATAAAGTATTAAATCTAAAACCAATCCCAATTCACCAGATTGATAAATCGTTAGAAATGGCTAAAGATATCTGGCCAATAATTGAATCTATGTTATCCAAAGAATCATCAACACGCTATCAAGACCTCTCAGAAGTTATCACAAAATTAGAGTCATTACTTAATACAAATAAACCAAATTTATCACTAATCGCAAATTTACCAAAACAGTCAATCCTGCGGGGAGTTAATAAACTGAAATTAAAAACACTAGTAGTTTATATTGTATCAATTACCATTTTCACATTAATTGCACTTAGTGTTTGGTATAAAATTCCAAAATCCGGTAAGGTGTTGACAAATGCTCGAATTGAGAAACCAAATCTCTTATCAAGTCAAGAAACAGTGCTGATAACGAAACCAAATATAAATCAAACAGCAATAGAGACAATGCTAACAACAATTCCCGATAAAAAAAACAATGTTTTAATGCAAAACTTAATAAATAATGAAACCGGCAGTATTAAAATTTCGGTATTACCCTGGGCAACTGTTTTTATTGATGGTAAAGAAATTTTTACAACGCCTAAAGATACAATTATAAATCTTGTGTCCGGTGCTCATATAATCAAACTTATCAATCCAAATTTCCCAATTATCGAATCAATAATCAATATTAAACCTGCGCAACAACATACGGTCATAGTTGATTTAAATGAACATATTGGCTATCTACAAATAATCGTCCATCCATGGGCAGATATCTACATTAATGATGAATACAAAACAACAACACCGATATCATCACCATTAATCTTACCGGTTGGTAAATATGAACTAACTTTAAAAAATCCCTACTTTTCGCCCTATACTGAAACAATTTTTATACAACCAAAACAAACTATTGAAAGAAATATTATCTTAAAGTAATATACTGCTGATGCTAACTTTATATGGCATAATAATTGCATAAAACCTTTAAAAAGTGAAAAGACATCATTCATATATTCTATTATTTTTAATACTAAATTCATTACATGCCGGGTGGGTTTTGCGACGTCCAATGAACTTCCCAAGATATGGCGTGATGGTAGCAAGTGTCAATAATCGACTTTATGCTATTGGTGGTCTTAATAACCAAAATCAGGCAGTCAATATTGTTGAAGAATATATTCCGGAATTAGACTCATGGGTCTTAAAAGCACCGATGCCAACGCCATGTGCATACGGTGTTTGTGTTCCAGCATATAATAAAATATATATTGTTGGCGGTGTTATCAGACAGAATATGCCCATCGAGTCATGCATGGTCTTTGATCCTTTAATCAATCAATGGTATCGAAAAAGAAAAATGCCATCAAAACGCTCTGGGATAAATGGCGCAATCGTTGATGACACAATTTACATTTGTGGTGGTTATTTTTCTGCTCAACAAGTTTATACTGACACGGTTGAATGTTATAATATTTCCCGAGACAGTTGGTTTGTTAGAAGTTCGATGAATACTTCAAGAGTAGAATTTGGTGCCGCAACTTTGAATGGAAAATTATACACAATTGGCGGCTTATTCTATAGTAATTATCTTAATATCAATGAAGAATATAACCCAGCAACCAATAATTGGATTATAAAATCGCCAATACCTTTAGCCCGATCCGGGTTAGTATGCATCGGTTATCAAGACCGAATCTACGCCATTGGTGGACAAAGATATGCTCCGCATCGAACTTTCTATAGCCGAGTTGATATCTTTAACCCTCAGGATTCAATCTGGCTGATTGGCGAAACGTTAAATATTGCTCGTGCTTATGCCGGAGCGGCAGTAATTGGGAATCGAATATATGTTGTTGGTGGTCTTACTCGCGGTAATACAATTACTGCCTCAATGGAAGAATTTGTGTGTAGTGGAATTGAAGAAAGTAATCTAAATTTGGTAAACTTCGATATTTTGTCTGCCCATCCTAATCCTTTTACTAATAAAACAATGCTGACGCTGATGCCCGTAGTTAATGGAATTAATTCAATTGATATTTTTGATAATACCGGCAAATTGATAAAATCAATTCCAATTATAAAAACCGCTCAACAAACCAATACAAAATATCTATGGGATGGAACTGATAATCATCATCGCCCAGTTAAATCCGGCGTATATTTTGTCCAATTAAACTCGGTAAAAAATTATCATCAACGAAGCGTTTATAAACTTATTTTTATAAAACAATAACATTGAAACTCGCTGGTTATTATTTTTTATTTATTATTATCAATATCGGCTTTGCTGAAATAAATTTATCATCCAATAATTTATTAACCACCATCAACCGAATTGATACATTATATCGAAACGGTGAATATAAACAGGTTGTAGAAATTATTGATTCGGTGCTACACAATGTTAATCCTAATATTTTAAACGATTCAATACTGACAAGGTTATATGCTCTGCAGTCATTTTCTTATGTCGCTTTAGACAAAAAGGAGCAAGCATTACAATCATTTCGCTATCTTTTAATGATAAATCCGAAATTTGATTTAGACCCCAAATTTGTTTCACCAAAAATTATTGAAGTATTTGAAGAAAGCAAACGAAAGAAATCCGACACAATACTACTGACATTGCCAACATTTCCAATATCGAGTTCAAAAGAATCGTTTATCAAAAAAAAGATGATGTTATCCCTTTTATACCCGGGCTTGGGACAAATATCTCAAAAAAAGA
>JBDRUR010000051.1:0-10482 GCA_039801485.1 Caldifarciminota bacterium | reverse complement strand
TTTATTTACTGTAAAGGTAAATTTTATTTTAATGATATATAATATATAGACTAATTTTTTAATCAAAAGGTTTCACTAAATTTTTGCCAATAAATTGAAATTTTGGAAATTTGGCTGATGATGCACCAACCAAGGTTTAATGATTCGTTAATATAATTGTCCAATGATTGGTAAGTAAAGGATTAATTTCTCTTGGTAAAGGACCGTTCATAATTTACTCAATTTTTCAATTCATTAACCAGCGTAACTTTCATATATCTCAAGCCAATTATCGCCTGGTTATCATGTACCCTTCCTGTAACAGGGAAGAGAGAGACCTTAAGGTTTGCATTGATTATTAAGAGAACCAAGCCGAATTATTCTTCTTGCTTATTTCCTGACAAGATTAATTAGGATTTCCGGTTATTTTATACAGTTTTTTTATAGAATAAGCAAAACTAAAGCCTTGCTATATATTCTGATTTTCATTACAAAATTATTCGTGTCATTCGAGTAAATTTATGTTTATTCAGATGAAAATTCCTATCAGACCGCCGCTTCACCTTCAACAATCTTTCCGTCTTTCAATCTAATAATCTTATCAGAAAATTGCTGGACTAATTGGACATCGTGGGTGGCGGATAAGACTGTAATACCTTCTTCAGATAGTTTCTTGAAAATATCAAAGACCAATGTGGCGTTTTTGCTATCAAGATTTCCGGTTGGTTCATCGGCAATGATGATTTGTGGGTTGACCGCCAATGCCCTACCAAGCGCAACCCTTTGCATCTCGCCGCCTGATAGTTGCGAAGGTAAATGTCTTCCCCTTCCTTCCAAGCCCAGTTTTGATAAAATCTTATTGATTTGTTCTGAGTCTATTTTCTTTTTTGTGAAGAGAAGGGGAAGGCAGATATTTTCTATTACAGTTAAGGTCGGTAAAAGATGAAAATTCTGGAATACAAATCCGAAATATTTTCTTCGGATCGCGGTAAGAGTCTTTTGGGAAATTTTTATATTTTCCTTGACAGGATTTCTCTTTATGTCATCTGTGTTTTGGTGTTTCTGTAGTGTATCTTTCCTTTTTATATTTATATTATATATTTCTTCATTGCCAATAATTAATCTTCCCGAATCCGGTGTGTCGAGCGCACCTAAAAGGTTTAACAGTGTTGATTTCCCGCTGCCGGACGGACCGACAAACGCATAGAATTTGCCCTGTTCAATATTTACTGATACATCAGCGACTGCCGATATAACTTCATTACCCATCTTGTAGGTTTTAACAAGCAATTCCGCTTTGATGATATTTTTATTCATAAAAATTCCTTGATTATCATGCTGAATTTATTTTAACATTTGAGACCCTGAATCAAGTTCAGAGTGACATTTAATTTGAAAATGTCGCGCTTCCTTTGGTCGCTCGCAACGACAATTCTTATCTGTGAAAATCTGTTGTTTCATTTTCCTAGTTCTCTTTTCTTATGGTTTCGAGAGGTGAAAGTGACGCTGCTTTGATTGACGGAAATATTGCCGCAAGGACTCCGATGATAATCGAATATGCGATTGCGATACCGAAATTGGCAAACTGAAATGTAAAGAGCATCCGTTTCGGTGCATAAGGAATTGCACCGCGGACAAAATTTTCAATCAATCTTCCACCAAATATAGATAATAATGAACCTTCAATACCGCCAATAATCGCGATAATCAGAGTTTCCAAAACAATCAGTTTGACAACATCAATATTATCTGCACCGATTGCTTTAATAATTCCGATTTCCCTTCTTCGCTCGTAGATTGTTACAAACATCGTGTTGACGATACCCAGAGTTCCGATAATCAAAGCAATCACGACTACTGAGAAAATTAGAGTTCGGGCACTGCCGATCAGGTTTAGAATCGTGCCTAAGACCTGTGCCATTGTCACAACCTGAATATCGGAAATTTGCTCAAGCTTTTCTGATAGTTCACTGATTTGAGATAAATCTTTTATTTTAATTGCAACTGCGGTAATCTTGCCTGATTTGTTAAATATCCGTTGAGCTTCGGCTAATGGCAGAAAATAAAATCCATCATCCTGTCCGCCGGTTCTTTGCAGAATTCCTGTTACTTTATAAACTTTGCTGATTGATGGAAAATAAACTTCGTCACCAACATTCAACTTTTCCTGATATGCAACTTCATTGCCGATAACAATCGCGTTAGTGTCAGTAGTAATAAAATACTGCCCTTGAATTTTCCAACCTGGTTTGATCTTAGTATATTCTTCGGGAAGTATTCCATAAATAATACTTGTCCGTTCCTGCTCAGGTTCGTAAATCTGGCCCAAGAAAATCGGTGTTGCCAGTTCAATACCGTCAATTTGACGAACTTGTTCTACATCGGTTTCATCAAGATATTTTGGAATAACACCACCATGTACAATTAATGATGCCGCCTCATAAGGACAACCTTTTGGCACTGCTAATATATTAATGCCCAAGTCATCCAGTTCTCGTGTCAACGAATTTTTATAGCCATTCTGAAAAGACAATAACGAAAATAGTACAAATATCGCAATCGCGATACCTTGAATTGTCAGAACTGTTCGAATCTTGCGTCGCAGAAGATTCTTGAATGCGAGCGTAAAAAAGTTCATAAATATATCTAACAGACTAACAGAATTTTTTAGTTATTTTATTCTGTGAATGCATTATAATCCTGAATATCTTGACGGCTTGGTTTTGTAGTTTCATTTAAGATTGACTCCTTTGCCAATCATTTTAATTTGACCATCTTTTTCGATTGCTTGACCATTTACTACAACCGATCTGCCGACCAATTGCGGAATGGCAAAATTAGATGGTCCTAAATCAACATAAATCGTCCCAGTTTCGTCTTCTAAATAAAACCAACAGCCCGCCCCACATTCAAGCGTTATCCTGCCTTCAAGTTTTACTTCTTGCCCAATATACTTTTTACTTAAAATATCCTTCACTTTTACCTGGGTTGCCGCGGCGTTCTTTTGACCATAGTTGGTTTTATTCGGACACGAAATAATAACAAGCACAAAAAGTATCAAACTAAAAATTACGAAATGTTTTAATGATATCTTATTCATTTCTCCTCCTTAAATTTTTACCGCAGAGTCGCGGAGCACATGGAGATCTTCCTGTTTTACTTTGTCCGCTTTGATATTTCTGTGGTAAATTTTCATTTTGGTTTTATTCTTTCCCGGTCTAAAACTTGTTGGACGATTAACATTTTACGCACTGAAAAAACAATTGCATTAGACGATTTTTCAGCACCTGAGACCAATTTTATATTGTCGAATTTACTCTTAACTGATTCCCCAATAAACTGGTCTAAGAATTTAGAACCGCGTAATTCCTTGCTTTTGACTTCCCGATCACGCTGAATTAGAACGCGGTTGATTATTGTTATATTTCTTTTTGTAATCGTGTCATACTTGCTGATTAAACTGACTACCACTTCTATCGCACCATATTGTCCTTTAACTGAGTGAGTTAATACCAAACCGATTTTGGATGTATCTTTATAAATACGGTAAAAATTGAATTGAGTTTCATCATCGTCAAGTTTAGCGCCTAACAAACTTTCGATTTTTACCTTCTCTGTTTTAGAATAAGTTAAAACTTCTGTTTTATAACCGGTCGCCTTAGGAAACAAAGTCTGAATGTCTTTGTCCGGAAATCGCCAGTTGCAGACACCAGCACGCGTTACGCTAAAGTCAAAAATCAAAAATAAAATATTAAACATGAATAAAGCCCTGGGCTTCATTTTTTATAATCTTACGATTGTTTGCAAAACTACATTATTTATATTCTCAATTTCTCGGGAATGAATAAAGCCAGCGGCAATGCTCAGGAATGATATTTCTTTTCTTAGTTCAAGTCCGTATGACTGGTATGTAAAATTATCCTTCCATAATAATCCGCTTCCCCTGCCCTCGATACCAAAGAAAACCGGGAAATCAATCATCACATTTAACCCTTTGCCTGAAAGATAATCTCCAATCATCGCTTCGGCTCTTAGAATAAGCGGATTGATATTTTTCTCGATATCGACTCCAACCATTCTCATCTTGCCATTCATCGCATGTGTCGAATTATAATAAGATATTCCGTATTTTATTTCATCGTTATCGAATCCGATCCTTGCCGTAATCGGTCGGTCATTTCTCGGTGTTTCCCATCTATTAAATCCTTGTGTAAATGAAATATCATAAGTCAGCATTTTATAATAACCGAAAATATCTGCACCGATATCTTTTTTTATCTCTAAACTTTTCTCGAATAACAGAGGTAAAAGTGCAGTGTGCGAATCAAAGTTTTTAATAAGCCCAAAAGGGATATCAAACCTGCCGATTTTAACATTCGGTTTTCCCAATGAACCTTTCACTATTGCATAGGCATCGCCATAATGATAAAAAAACATATCACTTTTCCAATGCGGTGAATATGGAATTTGCAGCGCAAAAATAAGCCTGTCGTTGGTTTGGTCGGCATAAGTTGATTTTATATTCAATTCTACACCATGAAGCATAAAACCCACATCTTGAAAATCCTTCATTTTCAATCGAATATCAACTGCGCCGTTAATATCCATAGCAAAAATAATTAGTGGCAAACAGCCAAAAAAAGTTATAAGTTTTGTTATCACATTTCTGCCAATATTTCTTTCATAATTTCTAATACTTCATTAGGATTTTTAGCTACTAATACAAAAAGTGGTTCTTTTCCCCAGCCTTCGTTTTCATAGAAAATTGTTGGGATTTGCTCACGATTCGTCTTATATAAGAATTTCACTTTCCATGGTATTGACGCACCCTCTTTGATTTGAGCCCGATTAGGTTCTTTTTTTCTATCAATTAAACCAATCGCTAAACCCGTCTTTTTGCAGTATTTTGTAATTCGGTTATAAATTTCTCGAGAAAATTTAAAGTTTATTGCTGACCGAATGCTTTTATCATAACGGGAGATTTCAATTAAAATTCTTGCCAAATGGTCTGATGCACCAAACTTTATTTTACCGGCTGCTTTAGGCATTCGATTAACAACCGTAATTCTGCCATCAACCGCTGCGACATCTCTAACTGTCTTCGGGTTTATTTTAGCATACGCAAAGTTAACTCTGACTTCCGGCATAAGTAAAGTGAATTTTTTCAACTTTTCTAATTCTCTAACTGCCTTAGTTAATGCTACAAGCTCTCTCATTTTAATGTTCCAAAATAAGCGTTCCAGAATGGGTCGATTTTTACCGGTTTTAATACTTGTTTTGTGCCGTCTTTTCGTATAAAAGTTCTTTCACTTTTAGTTATATCTCCGATAACATAAGCATCAATCTTTTGTTGTTTTAATGTTGATATTAACTTATCCGCTTTTTGCTCAGAGGCGGTGACGATAAGTGTCCCTTCGCTAATCGATGTCAATGGGTCAATATTAAAATAGTTACAAACCGCGGAGATTTCTTCAGGAATCGGGATTAGTTCTTCATAGATTTTTACCCCGGTATTAGAAGCATTGGCAATTTCAAAAATTCCATTTAATAGCCCGCCTTCGGTTGCATCGTGCATTGCATTCGCATATCTTCGAGCAATTAGAGCGTCTTTTACTACTGTCATTTCCAAAAATCTTTTTTTTGCCTTTTCTAATACTTGTTTACTTAATTTAGATTTTAATTGTTTCTCTGCCTGTCGTGCTAAAATTCCGGTTGCTTCAATTGCCGGTCCCTTTGTTATGATTACTTTATCGCCAATTTTTGCGTTAGATGGCGGAGTTAATTCTTCACGTTTTCCAAAACCCCAAACTGTACAACCACCATTTAATGGATAGGAAATTCCTGGATAAACACCAGTGTGTCCGCCAACAATCGCGATATTTAATTTTTTACATTCCGTATGAATTTGCTTCCAGACAAATTCCAAAGTTTCTGTTTCGGTTTCGAGAGGCAAGAGCAAACTAATTGTCATAAACTCTGGTTTAACTCCCATTACTGCAACATCACTCGCACAAATATGTACGACCCCCCAACCAAAATGTGGCATCAGGACCGGCATGCCAAAAGTCGGATCTTCGGCAACAACCATTACTTTGTCTCCCAAATCAATTACACCGGCATCGACACCATGTCTTGGATTTACAAATACTCTACTATCTTTTTTACCAAGCCGTGGAAAAATTATATTCTCAAAGATTTCCTTGTCTAATTTGCCAATTTCTGGCAGTTTGATTTTTGTCATCATACTAATTGCCGTTTCTTGAGTTTTGCTAAACTCTTTAAAGTGCATCCGAATAAATATTGTTCAATTTGTCTTTGGAGTCTTTGCCAAAATTCTTTAGCCGCACAAGTTTTTGATAGAGAACAGACATTTGGATTTTTAAGACACGGAACTAATGCCAAGTTTTTTTCTAAAGCATTATAAATATCAATAAGTCTAATTGCCTGAGGGTGTTTTGTTAATAAATATCCACCTTTCGGTCCGCGTACGCTTTTTATAAGCTTGGCTTTCATTAAGCGATAAGCGATTTGTTCCAGATATTTTTTTGATAGTCGCTCTTGGTTTGTTATATCGGTCATTGCTACCGGTCCTGCATTATACGACATCGCTAGGTCTATCATAAATCTAGTACCGTATCTAAATCTTGTTGATAGTTTCATATTCTACTTCTTTAGTAGACTTTTAAATATATTTTACTTAATTTCAGTATTATGTCAATGATCTAATGCAATATGTCCAAGAGATACTATACAGTTTATGAGATTTAATTGTGATGGGGATACGAAATAAAATTACTAAGCCAACAAAATTAATTCTAAGCATTTCTTCAAAAAGTCTACTTATATATAGACTAAAATTTATACAGAATTTTTATCTAACTTCTTGATAACCAAGCGACTATCTTAAAAATGGCTCGACCATACTGTATAGTATAGGGGGCGGCATTAGAGATTTTGTTAGACCTGATAATTTAACGGAAATTGTGCCGGTAATTATTTGTTTATTTGAATTGATATTTGCTCATCTAATCTGGTCGAAGTTAAATTCGCGGTTATGATGGCTAAACGATAATTTACCCAGAAGGCAGTTAAGAACTTAGGAACTAAATCACGCTGGTTGTAACTTTAATTATAACCGCATCAAGCAGATTGGAATTAAGTTAGGGTTTCAGGGTTAATCAATAAAATTAGTCTTCGGGTTGGATAAAATAGCAGTCGGATTGGGTAAGCAATGTTTTGGTATCAGACCCACTTGCAATGTGCTAGCGATACAAAGTAAGACTTTTATAAAATTATTCGGCGTCCTTAAATCTTTGATACTAACTGGGGTTCATATACTATTGCGTGAAATGGGGGCACATTAAGTCTTATGCCAGATACAGAAATCGATTGTAATAAAAAATTAGATCCTATATCTTATAATATCCAACTAACTCTACATCACTATTTTAATAAGACAACGCGTTTGGCAATATTTTTATCGCCAAATTTTGCGCTAATGAAATACACGCCAGCGGGCATCTTTAATCCTTGGTCATTGGTTCCGTCCCAAATAAGGTATTTCTCAGAATTTTTCGAATGATTGGTTAAAGTCTTAATAAGTTTTCCGGACATGTCGTAGATTTTTATCTCGGCCAGCCGGGTCTTAATGAATAATTTGTTATTGAACAGATTTGGAGATAATAAGAGTTCTTCGACTTTTGTCTGATAGCGAGAGTTTTCTTCTTCAATGCCGGTTTGAAAGATTCCGAAGAAATGCATAATTGAATCTAAAAGTACTCGTTTGGTCGAAGGTGCCGCGCCATCAACTAAACCACCTAATTCAAATGAAGTGCCCACTGTTCGATAATTGCCCGCGTTTCGTGCAACGCCGCAATTGTAATTATTATCACCGTCAATGAAAATTACAAAACCAGTAGTAGCATTAATTCGGTCCATATAGTTATTTTCGCCGGCATAATTAAAATTCATCCCAAAAGTAAAGGTATTGTTAACGCCGACAACCGGTCCCATATCTGCCGAGCCGTCTGATATACCTTGAATACCGAAAAGCGGACCAAAGTTATGACCGCCAACTTGGGGATCATAATACCATACCTCACCGCCTTCAAGATAGACACAGCCACCATTATTTAAATAATTGGTAATGACAGTTGCTTCAGCCCCATTAGCCGGTATGCGATAATTATTCGGATAAACACCACAACAGATAAAAATTGAACGATACATATTAAGGTCAGGTTCTGCCAGTAAATTAGTGGTAATTGTTCCGGAATAACCAAGCGTGCTAAGGGTATTATGAATTGTTTGGCCCGGTGTTGGTGTTGGGTCTGGATTCCAAACCAAATAATGATATCGGCCGACTACTAAACTGAATGAGAATGTGTCACAATAATTACCCTCAGTTGCTATTAAGTCAAAATTAACATTATGTCCCTCTGGACAAGATGCTGAAACCGATACAATATATGGGTCAGAAAGATTTTCTTTGGTGCTATCAATTGCCAGGGCGCCAAAATATCCGGTATTGTCAATAATTGTTATGTACGGGTCAGAACTTAAAAGCGTCGTAGTTAAATTTGTAAAATTGGTGCCACCGATATTTTTTAAGAGTGCAGTGATATTAGCGGTTTCACCGGGGTCTAAACGATTGTTATTATTACCACCGGCATCATAAACATTTGCTTTAATAAAATCAACATAAGGATTGGTACCGTTATAATTTAATTGGACATCGTCGGCGAGGACCCTCGCCATACAATGGCCACTTCAGCATCCATTGGTGGTGTCAATTAATACGACTTGAATCTTTTTAATATTATGGGCATTGACACCAGGAAGATTAGCCAATTCGTTATTGAGATTGAAGCTATAATTATACCAATTGTTAGGGTCGGTTACATGAATCAAATGAATTGTTGATGAGTTTGTCCAAGGACAACTGGCGGTTTTATGAAAAATCCTTGTTTCACCTAACAGGTTATTATTTGCGCCAAGATATCTTAAACAAACGGCAGCGGCTGCCCAATAACCAGAACCAGGCGTATACTCGTAAGCATATAATTTTGCATTTATCGAAAAATCCAAATCAGTTGTTGGCACATTGACGGTTTGATATAATTTAGCATACATCTCATCATATTTTTTAACTCTTGCTTCATAATCAGGGTCGGGGTCAAAATAAGTTTGACGGTCAATGGTATCATAGGCGCCAGGGAGTCCGAATGAACTATACCAACCAATATTTAATGGTTGCTCAAAATCGCCGTTAGTTAACAGGTGCCCAGCGTTAGTTAAACTAAATAACACCCCAAATACAACCAGATACTTATACATACTCACCTCCTTTTCTTATTTTACAATAATTTTTCCGGTTTTACTTAAATGTTTGCTTTCAAATGAGTAAAAATAAACTCCGGCGTTCATAAAGTCACAAAGAACATGCTCATTATCTTTAGTGGTAATTCCATCAAGGGTCTTTACTAATTTTCCGCCGATATCAAAAATTTTGATGCGGTAATTTTCGCCAATTGGCAAGTTAATCGAAAATTGAGTTTTGGCAACGCAAGGATTGGGTCTAACGGTGATTGATTTTGAAGAAAAGATGTTATTGGTCTGTTCTTCAATACCAATGATATTTAAATCCATCAGTTTAATTTTGGCTCCTTGCCATATTCTTTTAGTAACATTTACTACTACCGGGTCCTGAATCATTGCAACGATTTCACATCGATAATCTACCCAACTTGAAGAAATTGTAAATGGGAAACTAACTGTTACTGAATCTTGATAATTTAAAGTTACCGCAGTGCCAATGTGGTCTGGGATATAATCGCGAGCAACATGATTGTGCCATAAATCGCCATTAGGCGTTGAGCGTTGAATAGAATCTTCGGTAATAACGAAAAGCACCCGTCCACTTAATGTTGCGTTTGAGTCGGAAATAAACATAACATTGATTGTACCCGAACGGGTGGAAGGGTTGTATTCACCCCACATTCTTGCAGTAAGTGGCGAAGGAACAGCGATTCGTTGTAAGATTAAATTTTCCCAGTTACTATAAGAAGAGCCGGCACTGTAATCACCATCAATCCATAACCAGGGTGTGTAATATGTTGTGCCGGGCATTGGTAAGTAAAAAAATCGTGAACGGGCTTCAGCACTATACATGCCATAGCTTGCATAACTAGAATTCACATGCATTTCAATCGCCGCAACTGAACGGTTATAATTGTAAGAGATTTGCGCCAGTGTCCCACTGGCCGGTGCACAGGAGGCTCAACCTTCGGAATATGCTTCTTCGCAAACAACCATTCTTTCGACCCCATAAATGGCTGATGCGAAATATAAGGCAAACAATAAACTTAATACTTTTTGCATTTATGGCTCCTTTCTTTACTAAATTTGCACATTATTTTATTATAAAAGCAAATATAAAATTGTCAACTAATAAATGCAATATGTCCAAGAGATACTATACAGTTTATGAGGTTTAATTGTGAT
>JBDRUR010000050.1:0-10625 GCA_039801485.1 Caldifarciminota bacterium | reverse complement strand
GTATAGATTGACGATGATAACCCATATCGGGTTTGGTTGAGTACTTTGATTGCCTCAGCGAGGTCTTTTACTTTTATCACTGACAGCACCGGTCCGAATATTTCCTCTTGAGCGATTCTCATGTTATGTTTGACATCGATAAAGATTGTTGGTTTGTAGAAATATCCTTTGGCATATTTACCTTTAGTAAGTGGTTCACCACCGCATAATAGTTTTGCACCTTCGTTGATGCCGATTTCAACATATTTGTGCACGGTTTGGCGTTGGTCTTCTGAGACACACGGTCCCATTTCAGTTTTTTCATCTAAACCATCACCAACTCTTATTGCTTCGGTCCGCTTTTTTAAATTCTCAATAAATTTGTCATAGATTTTGTAATGGAGGATTAATCGGGAAGTGGCAGTACATCTTTGGCCCGTGGTGCCAAATGCACCCCATAAGACACCTTCTAACGCCAAATCTAAATCAGCATCATCCATGACAATCTGGGCATTTTTGCCACCAAGTTCTAATGAACACCGTTTCAAAGTCGCACCACAGACTTCGGCAATCCTTTTGCCAATCTCTGAAGACCCAGTAAAAGTAACACCACAGATATCCGGATGGTTAATGATTGCTTCGCCAACCTTGCCGCCAGAACCATAAACAACATTCACCACGCCATCAGGAATGCCAGCTTGAACCAGTGCATCAACAAATTCAGCGGCACTGGCTGGGGTTAAAGTTGCTGGCTTAAAAACAACGGTGTTGCCACACAGTAATGCGGGAAAGATTTTCCAGGATGGTATTGCCATTGGGAAGTTCCAAGGTGAGATCACGCCCCAAACTCCGATTGGTTGACGAATTACAAATGCCATTTTATTAGTAAGTTCTGATGGTGCGGTATAAGAAAAAAGTCGCCGACCTTCACCGGCGGCGTATAATCCGGTGTCGATTGCTTCTTGGACATCGCCCCGGGTTTCTTTTAAGATTTTACCCATTTCTCGGGTCATAATTCGTGCCAGTTCTTCTTTGCGTTTGATTAGGATTTCGGTTGCTTTGCGGATGATTTCGCCCCGTTTTGGTGCCGGCACTTTTCGCCATTTTTCATAGGCTTTTTTAGCCGCCGCTACTGCTAAATTGACATCTTCTTCATCAGATAAAGGAAAGATACCAACAATATCATCAGTGTTTGCCGGGTTTATATTTTTATAGGTTTTACCAGATTTGGCTGGCAGATATTTACCATTGATTAAATTTTTATAGATCTTTGGCATAATTATTTGCCTCCTGACTAATAATTTAAAATTTACAATTGTTATAAGGGAATATTACCATGCTTTTTGGGTGGCAATTTATCGCGTTTGGTTTGTAAGAGTTTTAGATATTTTATCAGCTCTTTTCTGGTCTGTTTAGGTTCTATAATATCATCAATATAACCGCGACTTGCCGCAACATAGGGATTAGCAAATTTATCCCGGTATTCATCAATCAATTTTTGTCTTAGTTCTTTCGGGTTTTCGGCTTCAGCGATTTCTTTCCGGAAGATAATATTTACTGCGCCCTCTGGTCCCATCACTGCCAGTTCGGCAGTTGGCCAAGCTAAATTGATATCGGCTCGGACTTGTTTGGAACCTAAAACGCAATAGGCACCACCATAAGACTTGCGCGTAATAATTGTGATTTTCGGCACCGTCGCTTCGCAATAGGCGTATAATAATTTTGCGCCGTGCTTAATTATCCCACCATGTTCTTGGGCAACACCCGGTAAAAATCCCGGGACATCTTCAAAAGTGATGATCGGAATATTAAAACAATCACAAAATCGGATAAATCGTGCACCTTTGATTGATGAATGAATATCTAAAACACCAGCCATAATTGATGGCTCCTGGGCAATGATGCCAACAACCTGGCCATCTAAGCGGGCAAAGCCAACAATAATATTCTGGGCATAATCTTTGTGCACTTCTAAGAATGTCTCCCGGTCAACAACCCGTTTAATTATCTCTTTCATCACATAGGGTTTGTTCGGGTCATCGGGAATTATCTGATTAAGTTCCGCATCTTCGCGATTAGGGTCGTCGTCAGACTCAACGATTGGTGGGTCATCTAAATTGTTTGACGGCAGATAACTAAGTAGTCTTTTAATACCGCTTAGACATTCTTCATCGTTATTGGCAACAAAATGGGCAACACCAGACTTTGTGCCATGGATTTCAGCACCGCCTAACTCATCAAACGATACTTCTTCGTGCGTGACGGTCTTCACAACCTCTGGACCGGTGATGAACATATAACTGGTGCCTTTTACCATAAAGATAAAATCAGTCAGCGCCGGGGAATAGACCGCGCCACCAGCGCAAGGTCCCATAATTGCTGAGATCTGCGGCACAACACCGGATGCCTGGGTATTACGCCAGAATATTTCGGCATAGGCAGCAAGACTGACAACGCCTTCTTGGATTCTGGCACCGCCGGAATCGTTTAAACCAATTATTGGAATACCCATTTTCATTGCCAAATCCATAATCTTGCATACCTTTTCGCCAAATGCCAAAGATAAAGTGCCGCCAAATGCGGTAAAATCGTGGGAAAATATTGCAACATTTCGGCCATCGATCTGCCCAATACCGGTAACAACACCGTCGCCAAGGATCTTTTTGTCTTGCATGCCAAAATCATATATCCGATGAGTGACAAATGCGTCAAACTCCTGAAAAGTGCCCTCATCAATCAGCAACGATATTCGTTCTCGAGCAGTTAGTTTTCCAGTTTGATGTTGTTTGGCAATTCGTTCCTCACCGCCACCCAGTTTTGCCTGTGCTTTCATCTCGTGTAATTTTTTAATACCATCATCCATTTTCATAAGACCTACCTGTTAACTTTTAATCTTAAAATACGTTTTCAGATAATCGATAATCTCTTTGGTATCAGTGCCCGGACCGAACAATTTGCCAATGCCCAGTTTATACAATTTCTCTTTATCTTCCTCCGGGATGATCCCGCCACCAAAGAGTAAGATGTCGGTTGCCTTCTTCTTTTTAAGTAGTTTTAAGACATTAGGAAAGATGGTCATATGAGCACCGGACAAAATTGAAAGTCCAATCGCATCAACATCTTCCTGAAGGGCGGTATTAACAATCATTTCTGGTGTTTGGTGAAGACCGGTATATATAACTTCAAATCCGGCATCACGTAGTGCTCGGGCAACGACTTTTGCGCCCCGATCATGGCCATCTAATCCCGGCTTGGCAATCAAAATTCTCAGTTTCTTTTCCATTTAAACCCCCTTGATATAATTAAATTCATTTTTGCCAATTTTAATTTTGAATCTTTTTGCATATTAGAACATCGGTGGTTCTTTATAGGTGCCAAAGACTTCTTTCATCGCGCCACAAATTTCACCAAGCGTCGCATAGGCTCGGGCAGCCGCCAATATTGGATACATAATATTTTCTTTTGACTGACAGGCAAGTTTTAGTTCTCTTAATGCCTTTTGGACCTTATTATTGTCTCTTTTTTTACGTAAATTAGCCAATCGCTTATGCTGTTCTTGCTCAACTCGGTGATCAATCTTTAGAATCGGGATTTCTAATTTCTCATCCTTCAGCACAAATTCGTTAACGCCGACAATAATTCTCCTTTTCTCTTCAACTGATTTCTGGTATTGGTAGGCAGCATTGGCGATCTCTCTTTGTGGAAATCCACTTTCGATCGCTTTAATCATCCCGCCCATTTTATCAATCTTTTCAAAGTATTTGTATGCCTCTTCTTCTAGTTTATTGGTCAATGCTTCAACATAATAAGAACCACCTAACGGGTCAATCACGTTGGCAACATTGGTTTCGTAGGCAAGCAGTTGTTGCGTGCGCAAAGCGATCAATACTGCTTTTTCAGTTGGCAATGCCCAGGTTTCATCCATTGAATTGGTATGAAGACTTTGGGTTCCGCCCAGCACTGCGGATAAAGCCTGAAAAGCAGTGCGGACAATATTATTCTCTGGTTGCTGGGCAGTTAATGTGCAACCAGCGGTTTGGGTATGAAAGCGCAGTAGCCAGGATTCTGGTTTTTTCGCTTTGTAGGTATTTCTCATCTCTCTTGCCCAAATTCTCCGGGCTGCTCGGTATTTGGCAATCTCTTCAAAAAAGTCTAAATGGGCATTGAAAAAGAATGAGAGCCTGGGCGCAAAGGTATCAACATCTAAACCAGCCTTAATACCTTCTTCAACATAAGTAAAGCCGTCTTTTAAGGTAAAGGCGAGTTCCTGAACCGCGGTTGACCCGGCTTCACGGATATGATACCCGCTGATTGAGATTGTATTCCATTTCGGCACTTCTTTGGCAGCAAACGCCATAATATCAGTAATGATGCGCATTGATGGTTTGGGCGGAAATAACCAGGACTTCTGGGCAATATATTCTTTTAGAATATCATTCTGAATTGTGCCCCGCAGTAAATGTGATTTCACACCTTGTTTTTCCGCCGCAGCGATATAAAATGCCCAAATAACTGATGCCGGACCATTGATGGTCATTGAAGTTGATACTTGGTCTAATGGAATACCATCAAATAAAGTCTCCATATCAGCCAACGATGAAATCGCCACGCCGCATTTCCCGACTTCACCGGCACTCAGCGGGTCATCAGAATCACGACCATATAGCGTTGGAAAGTCAAAGGCGACTGACAGTCCGGTTTCGCCGTGCGCCAATAGAAATTTATACCGTTTATTAGTATCTTTGGCGGTGCCAAAACCCGAGAATTGACGCATTGTCCATAATCGTCCGCGATACATTGTCTCTCTGATGCCACGGGTAAAAGGATATTGACCGGGCATTCCGAGGTCTTTGTCGTAATCTAATTGCTTAATATCATCAGGCACATAGACAATTTTAATTGGTAGTCCGGAAATGGTCTTGTCCATTATAAGTTCACACGGTTTATTATTCTTTGCTTTCAACTTCTCCTCCTTATTTGATTCCAAATTTTTATAATCTTATCGGCCGCATTAAATGGTGTTTCATCACCGCCAATAATTTTATCAATTAATTTCTGCAATTCAAGTCTTATTTTTGAGTTCTGCCATATTTGGTTATCAATCTGTTCTTGGACCAACTCCCTGATTTCAGTATTAATAATAGTTTGCCAGCGTTCTTTTATTTTATTGGTATTTTCCAGGTATTGTCGGTGTGCCTTAATATGCTGATATAAGTCAGTTATACCACTGCCTTCAGTGCCGATCGTTTTGATTACCGGTGGAATCCGCTCAAAGTTTTTCAGTTCTAAAATTGACTGGATTTCGGTGACCAATTTGTCGGCGCCGTCACGGTCAGATTTATTTACGACAAAAATATCACCGATTTCCATTAAACCGGCCTTCATGGTTTGAATTGCATCGCCGGCTTCGGGCACCAAAACGACAATTGTTGTATAAGCAATACCGGCAACATCTAATTCCACCTGGCCAACACCGATTGTTTCAATAATAATCACATCTTTACCAAAGGCGTCTAACAGATCGCATAACTGTTTGGTTGATTTGGCAATGCCTCCCAAACTGCCTCTGGTTGCCGAACTGCGAATAAAGACCTTCGGGTCTAAAAATAAGGACGGCATTCGCACCCGGTCACCTAAGATGGCACCACCACTAAATGGTGATGTTGGGTCAATACAGACAATACCAACACTCAAATTATCCTGAAGACATTGTTGGGCTAATTTTTCCACCAGCGTGCTTTTTCCAGCCCCGGGTGGTCCGGTAATGCCAATTCGCCAGGCTCGGCCAATTTTCGGATAAAGTTGATTTAAGATATGCTTTGCTTGTTGACCGTCATTTTCAACAATTGTCATTAATTGGCTCAACGCCCGCTCATCACCGCGTAAAAAATTGTTGAGTAGTTTAGTCAAATCTTTGGTTTTAATAGTCAATGCCCTTTCTTGACACCAATCCTTTCTGATAAGGATGTTTTATCTCTTTTACTTCACTTACTAAATCCGCAATGTCGATTAGTGCTTGGGGTGCATATCGGCCAGTGAGAACAAGTTCAATCTCTTGCGGACAATTTTTTACAAGTGCGAGCACATCACTTAGTTTAATTAAACCGTAGTCAATGGCAACATTAATCTCATCAAGGATTATCATCTGATACTTTTTATCGTTAACTGCTTTTTTGGCTAACTCTAATCCTTTTTCGGCTAACTTAATATCTTCTTTAGTTGGATTACCTTTTTGGACAAAGGTTGGCAGTCCGGATTGAATTAATTTAAAGTTTTTTAATTTTTTAATGGTTTTGATTTCGCCGTAATTCGGGTCGCCTTTCATAAATTGAATCATCAGCACTTTATAATTATGACCCAGTGCTCGGATTGCCTGTCCGATCGCCGCGGTGGTTTTTCCCTTACCATTACCGGTATAAATCTGAATCACGTTATCCCCCTGATGAACCAACACGGTTTATAAAATTTATTATGGCATTGTAAATTTTAAACTTTAATAACTCCTGGGCAATCACTGATGATTCAATTGACGATTTAGTTAATAACGGAATTTTACTATCAGTTTGTAAACTTGCTACTCTTAGCAATAAATGCAGTATCGTCCATGAGCAAATCAAGCCTAAGAAAAAACAAATAAACCCATTAAATGGCTCCCAAGAAAATTCAGTATAGTGCGCAATAAAATTAGCAATCAATAGCAAAATAATTTCGATGATTAGAGACAGAAACAACAAAACCAATGAAGGGCTAAAATTGAATTTATTAGCAATTGCTAAATGCCATTTTACCGACATTGCCACCGCAACAATCAACGATATTGTTTCATAGAACACTAAATCAAAATCTTTTAATCCCCGAATGATTTGGATGCCGGTAATGACAATTATGATGATAATCAATAACCAATCAAGTCCGCTCATCGTTGTTTATTTTTAACAATTATCAGCCATTTGTCAATACTCGCCCGATTAAAATTTATTCGTTATCATATCTAAAGTCTCGGCCAACAGTTATCGTAAAATTTACTTTGGTCTGAGTGAATGCGGTTTTTGCCAAATTTGGAATGCCGAGTATTACCTGAAATGGTCCAATCGGAGTATTAGTTTTAATACCGATGCCAACACCCCAGTGTAAATCATTGGTAAAATTGAATTCTTGATAAATCGATGTCAAACGCCGGAAAGTACCAAGATTAAAATGTATTTGAAGATAAAAAGGATAATCATCGCGCTTAAATAGCTGGAATAATTTAAAACTTGTCAGTAGCCGTGCAATTGTCTTTTGGTCACTCATCAATTCGTCTTTGTCAAATCCAACAAAACGATTAACGCCGATATAATAATATTCGGCCAAAGTTAATTCTCCCCAACTCATACCAATTTCTAAACCCGGCTGCAAAAGTAACCGGTCGGTTAACTTAATAACTTGTTCTGAAAAATAATCTACTTTCAGAAAATTTTTTGATGCCCCAAGTTTGGTTGTTGAATACTGACCTTTTAACTGATAACTAATACCTTTGGTTGGAAAAAAGTAGTTGTTGAAGTTATTAAACTCCAGCCGAAAACCCGGACCAACTACCAGTTGCTGCTCCGGAAATGAATCGAAGAACGGTTGCGCGGGTTTTCTATATCTTGATTGCACTGCCTCGAACCCAAAATCGAAAAATGCATCTCGGCCCAAGATGTAACCGAGTTCTAAATTACCGCCGCGATTGCTTATCAAATAATCGGTCTGCCAGTCGTGATTTTGATAATATGCCCGTTTGATTGAATTCCAATATCCGTCTAAATGATAACCGAAAGGAAAATTGAATAGTCTTGTTGCATAAATGCCGAGTCGAAATTCATTAGGATTACCTAACTGCATAACGCCACGAATATTTAGTCCCGAGCCTGCCAAATTGCCTTGCCCGACTTCTAAGCCGAAATTGATATTATCATAATTGTCATAAACAACACCAAGATTATAAAACCCCATCGGTTTTTCTTGCAGTTCAATAATGACATCGACCGAATTAACTGTGGCAAATTCCAATCGGTAATCAACATGCTCAAAATAGTCGGTGTAGTAGAGCCGGGTTAAACCAGCAATCAACTTATCGAATTCAAGCACCGTATTGGTCTGAATAGCTAACTTATGCAATAATAAACTCTTCGGAACATTACAGACTCCTTGAAAGGTGATTGAGCGAATAATCGGCAATGGTCTTTTGATAATTTTTCTATTTGGCCGGGCAATCTTTCTGTCTTTAATCCTTGCTTTAATTTCCGGCAGTGCTTTTTGTGCTGCTTCTTCACCGGCTTTAATTAATTCTCGCCAACGAAAAAAATCTGAATGGGTAAATGGGTCAACATTCGGCTCAATTAAAATATCAGCCAATTGTTTTTGCCTTTTTAAGTCTTCAATGCCGACCAAGTCAATACTTCGGGAAACGATGTCGAGCAGTGCCAAACCGGTTTCAGGATTATGTTTTGAAGTTAATGAGGCAATAATCAGGTCGGGTTTAAATTCTAAAAGTGGCTCAACAGGTAAATTTTGGATTAAACCACCATCAACATAACTTTGGTCATTAACTTTTTCAGGTGCAAAAACACCCGGAATCGCAATACTTGAGCGAATGGCGTTGGCGAGCCGTTTGTTCTTAAATATAACCTTTTCGCCACTGGCTAAGTCAACTGCAATTGCCCGATACGGAATTACAAGACTATCAAACTCATAAAATGTATTGTATTCGATTTCCGCTAATAACTTCATTAAAAGAAATTCAATGTTTTGAATCGGCACCAAACCACTGGGAAAAGCCGGGATAAAATTACTGTGCCTTAATTGAAAGACATAATCCTTACTTTGCTGCCGTTCGCGCAAATAGCGGGCACCAAATGGAATTTCCGAACTAAAAATCGTCCACCAGTTAATTGTATTAGCAATGCTTTCAATCTGTGCGGTTGAATAGCCCGCAGCATATAAACCACCAATCAATGACCCCATGCTATTTCCGGCAATATAACTGATTGGTATCTGTTCTTTTTCAAGAACTTTTAAGACACCGAGATGGGCAAATCCCAACGCAGCACCACCGGATAATGCCAAGCCAATTCGAATCGCATTGGTATCGTCTACTGAATTTCCACTAGCGAATGATAACGCAAAGCACAACAGCAAGGTAATAACTTTGCTCATTACTTCATTATAGAAAATAAACCAAAAATGTAAATATTATTAAACAGCTATGAGCATGCCAATTTGGTCAAAAATCTATTAGTTTTTGCTGAGTTTAATCCTCTCCCCAATTCTTAACCATATCCTTTTGCTGATACTTAAAGAATTACTGGGTTTTATTCTGCCAATAGTTCTGGGTAGATTGCTAAGTTTTGTTCTAACGCTTGTCCTGATGATTATCTTTTATCTTGCGCTTAACCGCATTTATTAACTGAGACAAAAGTCAAATCTCTAATTAATCTTGACTATTATTTAGAGCCCAAGCCTTACTCCCTAAATGCATTAGGGGAATGTCCCGGGCAAGCATTTTTTAGTTTAATTAGCGGCAATTTTTAATTTAATATATATATTATAGACGATTTTTTTAATAAAAGGTTTCACTAAACTTTACTCAAAACAAAAATTTTTAATATTAGCCTGTCTTGACAATCGGAAATCAAGCGATAGAATAATATGCTAATGATTGTTTTTGAACATGTGTCAAAGGTATTTGCCAATGCCTGGACCGCACTTTATGATATTAATCTGAAAATTGATGACGGTGAGTTTGTGTTTTTAGTTGGTCCGACCGGCGCCGGAAAAACCACACTGTTAAAACTGATCTATCACGCCGAAATTCCCAATAGCGGTAAGTTAAAGGTCTTAGATTACGCCCTACATCAACCATTGGATGATAAGCAAACTGCCGAATTAAGACGAAAAATTGGGATTGTCTTTCAGGACTTCAAATTACTCAATGACCGCACCGTTTATGAAAATTTAGAATTTGCATTACGCGTGACCGGGACCAAAACGACATTGATTCCTGAAATGATTATGTCGGCATTAAATAAGGTCGGCTTAGGTAACCGCAAGGATTTTTTCCCTTATCAACTTTCCGGCGGCGAGCAACAAAAAGTCGCCATTGCCCGGGCACTGGTCAGAGAACCAAAAATCCTTTTGGCTGATGAACCAACCGGTAATATTGACTATCAAGGTTCGGCGGAAATCTTTAATTTATTAAAGATGATCAACTATCAGGGCACAACCGTGATTATGGCGACCCATGATAATATCCTTGCCGAAACAACTAATAAACGCATCATCAAATTAGAAAACGGAAAAATACTGGCTGATGGCATTTAGCTATTTAACCCAAGAAGCATTTAAGAACATCAACCGTAACAAAGCATCGTTTCTGTTATCGGTTGGTGTTGTCACTGCCTGTTTTTTACTGCTATCGATTTTTTTAATCATCACCTACAATGTTTACCAAGCAAAAAGTTATTTAGAAAACCGCATCGAAATCTATGCCTTTCTTGATGATGATACCAATGTTGATAATTTAACTGAGAGTATCTTACAGATTAATGGTATCCGCGAGGTTCAATATGTCTCAACATCGGCATTGGGGACGCGATGCTCAGCGTTGGCGCAGCGATGCGGCG
>JBDRUR010000049.1:0-10646 GCA_039801485.1 Caldifarciminota bacterium | reverse complement strand
CATATGAGGGTTTTTATGGCGATACAACGCGGCTTATGCTTATAGAAAATATCAGTAACAATCAAAATTTACCCGTTTGGCGGCGCTTTACTTATGGGGGTTATTTCACTTTCGGTGATTTTGACCAAGACAGTCTCCGTGACTTTGTAACGGCAAATCCTGGCTCATCAGGAGAAATATATTTTTTTGAGAATACCAGTGACAATCAATATGAAAGATACTGTGTTGATACCGTCCATCTTCCCAATGGTATCGATGTCTTTTCTGGCAATGATTTGGATGGCGATGGCAAACCAGAATTCTTTGTTGCATTTTACTCTTATGGAACTAGTACTTTTTATCTTTATATGTGGGAGGCGACCGGTAATAATACTTATGAAAGAACACTTGTTGACCAGAAAACTATTACTGTAAGTTATTCAACTGAGAGAAAAAGTCAATGTGGTGATATTGATGGTGACGGCATTGAAGAACTGGTCTGGACTACACCATCACAACTTTTTGTCTATAAAGCAACTGGTAATAATCAATTTCAACAATGCTGGCAATGGTATAATGACCATGGCGGAGAGATACCTTCAACAAAAATTAACATATATGATATGAATAATGACGGCTATAAGGAAATTATTGTTAGTGGGAATGGAATGACATCAATCTTTGAAATAGAAGCAGTCAGATTATTAAGACCAAATGGCGGTGAAGTTTTTCAAGGCAATACCCAACAACTCATTCGCTGGCAGAAGTTCTATCCGCCAAGATGCGATTCGTTATCTTTATTCTACTCAATTGATAATGGAATAAATTATTCGCGGATTGCTCACGGCATTTCCGGCAACGATACCTCTTACTTATGGACTGTGCCAAGTGTCAATTCTGATTCCTGCAAGATTAAAGTCATTGCCTATGGACCAGGTTGGCAATATGACGAATCAGATGGCGTGTTTAGTATCACATCTACGGGCATAAATGAGATTGCTTCACAACCACTCGCAATGACACTTGGTCTAAAGGTCTATCCAAATCCAGCAAAATCGTTATCCGTTATTCGTTACTCGTTGCCCGTTGAAGAAAAAGTTACAATTCAACTCTATAATATTTCAGGAAGATTAATTAAAACTTTGCTTGACGAATACAAACAACCTGGTAATTATAAATTAACCCTCAATACCAAACCTCTATCAGCGGGTGTGTACCTTCTAACATTAAAAACAGACGGAAAAAGAATTATTGAAAGACTGGTGGTTGTTAAATAGCAAACAAACTCTCAAAATTTAACATCTCTAAATAATAACTTCATTGTAAGGATGAATATTGACAGAAACGGTAAAATTTTGTATATTAAACTTCATGATTGACTTGGGGCGATTAGCTCAGCTCTGGTTAGAGCGCTTGCTTGACATGCAAGAGGTCACCCGTTCAAGTCGGGTATCGCCCACTAACCAAGGGTATGTCAGTAAAAATGACATACCCTTTTTTATTAAAAGAAAATGATTGAAATTTTAACGAATTTAATGAAACTGCAACAAGTTGATAATGAATTGAATATCTTGGAAAATAAAAATAAAGATGTGCCTAAAAGAATCGAAGGCATAAAGTTAGTCCTGGCAAATAAACAACAAGAATATCATCAACTTCAACAAAACTTAACTGATTTGAAAAAGAAAAATAAACTACTTGAAGTTGACTTAAAAGAAACCGAAGATAAAATTGCGCAATTATCATCGCAACTTTTCTCGGCAAAAAATAATGAACAATATAAAGCATTTTTAAAAGAAATCGAAGTTCAGAAAAAAACAAAAACAACGATTGAAGATAATATCATCGAGACTTTAGAACAAATTGAAACTACCGAGAAGAAGATTAAAACGATTGAAAAAGAGTTAGTCGAAACTGAGAAAATTACTAACGAAAAAATCAGCGAACTACAAAGGGAGCAGGAAGAGATCCAACGGGCGATTAACGAAAGATTATCAATTCGTGAAGGAATCTGTGCCGCTTTAGGAAAAAATAATTTAGCAATTTATGACCGAATTAAAAAAGGCAAGGCCGGACTAGCAGTTGTGACGATTGAAAATGAACGATGCGGTGGCTGTTTAAATCCGATTCCGGCACAAAAAATTTTAGAGATTCGAAAAAACGATAAGATTTATTTCTGTGAATACTGCGGACGGATTATTGTTGCCCCGGATAGTTTCAAAAACCAATAATTAATTTAGCTTGCAAATTTTTAATAAACTCATAATTCACATTGACGGTGCTTCCCAAGGTAATCCCGGGCCATCAGGAATTGGTATTATATTTGAAACTGACGATCAAAAGAAATTATTACAAGTAAGCAAATTTATTGGTCGGCAAACCAATAATCGGGCTGAATATCAAGCTCTACTTTTAGCGTTAAAGATTCTGAAAGCATATAAAAGTAAATGGGGAATTACGGAAAAATCAGAAGTACTGATAAAAACCGACTCGGCGTTATTATATAACCAAGTTACCGGAAACTATAAAGTCCGCGATTTTACTTTGCAAAGATTATTAATCGAAATTCAAAAACTAAAAAAGGATTTGCCAACAATTAATTTTGAATTAATCCCAAGAAATGATAACCGGGTCTGTGATAAATTGGCAAAAAAAGCAATCAAGAACGCAATAAAAATCAAAAAGGCACAACCAGCAAAAGATGCCAAAAAAGAACTAAGACTATTTCCCAATGGTAACGATTAAGTTTATCAAACTAAAACCAACACCAAAGCCCAAATATCAAACTACTCAGGCTTCAGGGGTTGACTTACATTCGGTTCAAAATATTACCATAAAGCCTAAGGAATTTAAAATTGTCAGCACTGGTCTTGCAATTGAAATGCCTAAAAACCTTGAAGCACAAGTCCGACCGCGTTCGGGTTTAGCCGCAAAATACGGTATCGGCATTCTAAATAGCCCGGGCACAATTGATGCTGACTATCGCGGTGAAATTAAAGTAATTTTATTTAATATCGGCAAAAAGGCATTTCGCATAAAAAAAGGTGACCGAATTGCCCAATTGGTATTTTCCAGAATAGTTAGAGTCAATTTCAAGGAATGTAACACACTTTCGAAAACCAAACGCGGTAGCAGTGGTTTTGGCCATACCGGCTAATTTACTATATAAACAGTTATTTTTTTATTTCGATGCCGGCAAATATACTTCTTCCTGGTCGCGGATAGTCATAGTCATAATAACTGTTGCCAAACTGTTCGGCATAATGTGTATTGTACAAATTTTCAATAATCAATTTTAAATTTAACCAGTTAGATAACCGTTGATTTATATGCAGTGAGAGATTAACAAAAGCCGGTAATTTTTTGGTCAGCATTATGATTTTCGGCAACGAATCGTATGATGGATAGTAGTTGTAGCGAGTGCCGACATATTTTCCGAAAATGACGATTTTCGTTCCTAAATGGTTTTCGATATTTAAGTTTGCCGTAAAAGTCGTATTAGGCAGATTGGCTTGTTTCCGTTTAACATAGCGAAACTCACTAATGTTATTAAACCAATCATTAAATACTTGTTCTTTGCGAACCTGATAACCATTTTGAATTGTTCCCGAGCCTTCGAATTCCAAACCATCAATAATTTTTACTTTGCCGTTAAGTTCGATGCCCGCAATAAATGCGGAATCGACATTGGCTGGTCGCCAGAATCCGGAAGAATCTGGTGTCCAAGCAATTAAATTTTTTGTTTGGCGTGAGAAGATAGTCATTTTTAAAACAAGATTATCTTCATTGCTATAGTCAAAGCCGATTTGGACAGCGTTGCCGATTTCGGGTTTGATATTTTTATTACCGTATATTGGCCAATATAAATCATTTAGCGTTGGTGCTCGAAATGCCCGGCCAATATGACCGCGGAACTTGACCTTATTTATCCGCCAGATGAAACCAAATGCTGGACTAACAAAACTGCCGAAACTTGAATGGTAATCAAATCGCCCATTAATTAATGCATAAATATTTCTCAGAACATCAAATGATATTTCCGAAAAAAGCCCATTTTTGCTATCACTTGGAAACCAGGCGGTATCAATCGGAAACTTGCTATATGCTGAAAACCAATCGTGACTATAATCATAGCCAACCACAACCTTCCGCATTTGGTTGAATTGATAGCGGGCGATAATATTTTGATTAAAACTACATGTAGAATATTTATCGAGATATAAAGTAGTATCAAAACTATATTGGTCTACTGATAAATAGTCAGTCTTATTTGCCCGATAACGGGTATTAACCTGTAATTCAAATTTTGGCGAAAATGTCCAGTTTCCAATTAGTTTCGTTAGATATAAATTGTCCGATTGGCGGTCATAAAGACTATAGGCGGTTGAATCACCATAACGAGGAATTGCTGATAAATTGGGCTTTGGTCCTGGTAAACCAATATCTTTTGTCTCATATTGAAAATCAAATCTCAGATTTTTGGTCACATCCAAGTTATATCCAGAACTGAAGCCAAAACCTTTGGTCTTACCATCATCATTACTTCGTAAGCCATTGGTTTTAGTATAGTGACCATCAATAATAAAATGGTAATTGCCAACAGAATTTTTGTAAGCAAAGCCAGCATTGGTTGTTTGATAGGAACCGTAATTCAAACTCACCTCAATTGTCGGTTTAATAACTGTTAGTGGATTTTCGGTAATTAAATTAACAACACCACCAAAGGCATTAGCGCCATAAAGGCTTGAAATTGGGCCTTTGACGATTTCGATGCGACGCAACCGATTTACTGGTATCAAACCTAAATCCGGCGTTCCCAGTGAAGGGGAATTAATTGGTAACCCATCAAGTAATACTAGTACCTGTTGACTTGTTGAGCCTAAAATACTAATTTGCGAAGCACCATTAATCAAAGCATAATTCCGCATAAATACGCTATTATCTTTTGTTAGTACCGATGCAATATCGCCAATTGAATTATGCTTAATTGATTGCTTATCAATGAGTGAAATACTAACTGGTAAATTCATCATATTATTTTCAAGACGACTAGCGGTAACAAAAACCGTGTCAACCTGATAAACCGGTGTCGGTAGTGTGTCGGCGAACAAAGTTATTGCTATTAATAGACATTTAATGGTGATATAAAAGTGGTAGTTCATAAATCTCCTTTCCGCGCAAGGCGATTTATTAATACTTGAAGGACAGGTCTCCTGACTTACGACTTTACTCTTTCCACCTTCCCATCTAATAAGACAGTGGTTGGAAAGAAACAACAATGTCGTTCACAGTGGGTGGGACCGTGGTTGATTTTCACAACCTTCCCTGCCCGATACTTATTAGACTTTTTGTTCATATTCATAATAAGCACCGGGTCCGTTAAAACGGACTTCCTTCAAGTTAGGTTGATTATATATTTTTAAAGTTAACTGTCAATGATTACAACTAACATTGACAGAATCGATTTTCGCAATTCTGATTGCAATTACGAATAAGGTTATTCTCCCCCATTTGATACAAATTTGTGGAAAAATAACGTTCCGCACGGTCAGGTAGAACCGTGACAACTGTTTTTTCTTTGCCAATCTTCTTTAATACATTAATCGTTGCCAGAATATTTGCGCCCGAGGAAACACCAACCATCATTCCGTATTTATGCCAAAGGTAATGGGTCATCGTAATCGCATCATCACTGGCAATACTTTCACACCAATCAATCTTATTAATATCCACTAATTTTGGAATAAAACCAGGTCCGATACCGGTAATCTGATGGGGTTGATGATGCTTACAGCCATTAAGCACTGCCGATTCTTTGGGTTCAACGGCGATTGAAAGACAATCCGGAAAATTTTCTTTAATACGTTTCATCACGCCCATCAAAGTAGCGCCGGTTCCGACACCGGCAACAAAGGCATCAATTTTTTGTCGATCCATCTGAGCTAAAATTTCAACACCAGTTGTTTGATAGTGGCATCCGACATCATCAGGATTTTCAAATTGGCGTGGTAGAAACACATTGGGATTATTCATTGCTATCTGTTTTGTTCGTTTCACGGCGCCTTGATAAAATTCAGCCATCGGTGATAAACATAATTCCGCTCCAAACATTGAAATAATCTTTTGTCGTTCGATACTCATATTTTCCGGCATCACGATGATACACCGATAGCCTTTAAAGGCACATACCATTGCGAAACTAATACCGGTATTGCCACTGGTGGCTTCAACAACAATTGAATCTTTTGACAATTCGCCTCGCTTTTCTGCCAGTTCGATTACATACTTGGCAATTCGGTCTTTGATACTGCCACTTGGGTTAGTAAATTCTGCTTTGGCAAAAAAGTGCCAGTCTTCGTTCTCGTAATTTATATTTAGTTCTAATAATGGTGTATTGCCAATTAAATCTAAAACCGACGTGCCACATCTTTGGTTTGTCTCACCCAACATATTGACAAGTATAATTAGCCAAAAATCATTCGTCAATAAAAAGTTTAAAATTGACTATTATATTTTGACATTGCTTAAAAATATGTTATAATAAAGGTTATGTTGATTGAAGCAATTAAACCAAAGGCAGTATTAAAAGGGCTAAATCGGGTTGAGTTAAGAAACCTGGCAAGTAAAGATGAGATAACTACCGAATTTGGTAGTCCCGCCTATATTTCTTATGTTCGTTCCCGAAGTGCTAAGTTTACCGAAGTAATTGAAGACCAACCAAATCCGGCACAAGCCGATTTGATTAAAAAAGGTTTGGAATATATTTCGAAAAAGGTAATGATATTAACCGAACGGACGATGTGCCAGTCAGCTGAGATAAAATTTTTGTGCCATTTCTATGTCACCAAAGATTATGCGCGCAATGCCCTAATGTGGCATGAAATGCTATTTGAACCCATAAAAAAAGACAAACCAGATTTGGTTGTGGTCTCAATTCCGGAATGGCCCGAAAGAAAAGTTTTAGTTTTAATCAATGAATGCGTTACTTTTATTTTTGGTAGCGATTATACCGGCGAAGTAAAAAAGGCATTTTTACGCATGGCAATGTATTTAGTTAAAAAACGTGGTTGGTTAGGTTTACATGCCGGCAGTAAAATTATTAAAGTCAGAGAAAAAACTCAAAAGTTAATCAGTAAAGGCATTTTACTCTTTGGCCTCTCAGGCACGGGTAAAACCGTATTAACCTGTCACCATCATAATTTATCTGGTGATGAGGGGGTGATCATTAAACAAGATGATGTTGTCTTTCTCAAACCTGATGGCTCTGCAATTGGCACTGAAAATAATTTCTATATGAAAACCGAAGGAGTTAATCCCAAAACTGACCCAGTTTTATATCCAGCGGTAATCAGTCACAATGCGATATTAGAGAATGTCTTTGTTGAAGAAGATGGCACAGTTGATTTTAACAATTGGCTTTTAACTTCGAATGGTCGAGCAGTTGTTATGAGAAAAGAAATGTCTTACACTGATGAAGGAATTGATTTACCTTATACCAATATTTTAATTTTTATTTGTCGTCGCAACGATATTATTCCGCCAGTGATAAAATTGACAACCGAACAAGGTGCAGCATTTTTTATGCTCGGTGAATCAGTGGAAACTTCAGCCGGCGACCCAACTCAAGTAGGCAAGGCAAAACGCGTTGTTGGCACCAATCCGTTAATTATCGGACCTGAAGAAAATGAAGGCAATCGTTTCTATGAGATTATTAAACAACATCCGGATATGGAAATCTATGTCTTAAACACTGGTCGGGTTGGTGGTGACAATGGCGAGAAGATTACGGTTCAAGAATCAGCCGAAATTATAAAACAAATCGCTCGTGGTGCCATTAAATGGTCGGTCGACCCGGATTGGCACTATCTAATTCCGATTGAAATCCCCAATATTGACCTGCAATTATATAACCCATTAAACTATTACACCGAACAGGAATACCAGGACCGGGTTAAACAACTAAAAAAGGAACGCATTGAGTGGTTAAACCGCTTTACCAATTTAGCACCTGAGATTCGAAATGCCCTTGGTTAATACTTATCTTATAATTTGAATTTTTTGTGTTATTTGCCCACTATCAGTATTCAATATTAGAAAATAGATTCCCGAATTTAATTTTTGCCCGTGTTCATCAGTTCCATCCCATACGATTGCGTATTTACCTGATGTTTTTTTCCCGATAGAAAAATTTTTAACTTCTCTGCCTGAAATATCAAATATCGACAGGTGCACATTGTTGATGGTTGTTAAATAATAATTAATCCTTGCACAATTCCGCATTGGATTAGGATAAACGGATAAAGAATTCCGTTGATAATTTGATACTTTTAAATCTGCCGGCAGTGAAGTAATAGTTTGATACTTAATGGTGGCAAAATCATAAGAAGTATTTAAACCATAACTTTTACCCGTGACATAAATACAATTGTCGTTATCAATCGCCAAACCGACCCCTTTATCAAAACGATTAGCCGGACCATTATATTGTGCGATACCTTGAACATTTCCATCAGCATTGTATTTGATGATAATATAATCACCGTCGGTTTGCCGATGATAGCTGTAGCCAGTCAGATAGATATTATTGAAATTATCAATAGCAATTGCTAATGCTTCGTCATTGCCATCATCATTTCCATTGTAAACTGATACCCATTGAACATTACCTTCAGCCAGATATTTGACCGTCACGATATCTTTATTGGTGTTAATATTTTCCGCACATCCGGTCACATAAATATTGCCCAAATTATCAATTGCCAATGCGCGTGGAAAATCATCACGGTCAGCGGTGCCGTTATAGCGCTGTACCCAAAGTTCGTCACCTTGACTGTTATATTTAATCGTCGCCCAATCGCGATTAGTCCCGATACCGATACTTCGACCAGTCACATAGACATTACCAAAACTATCAACCGCAATTGCAAATGCGCCATCACTATAATTTGCTGGGCCATTATATCGTCTTGTCCATAATGTTTCGCCATTGGCATTGTATTTAATTGTCAAATAGTCATAGCCGGAAGTTGATTTATAACTTACACCAGTCACATAGACATTGCCATAACTATCAACGGTCAAAGCCGTAGCATAATCGACGCCATTACTTGGCCCATTATAACGGACAATCCATTGGATAATGCCATTGTTATCGTATTTAATCGTGAGATAATCATAATCACTGGTTAGTCCTTCACTTACACCGGTGATATAAATATTACCTTGATTATCAATCGCAATTGCTGATGACTGGTCATAGCGATTGGCGGAGCCATTATATCTTTGCACCCATTGTAAAATACCGGCAGAATTATATTTCACCAGCGCATAGTCAAAATCAGTTCCAAGTCCGTAGCTTTCACCAGTAAGATAAATGTTATTTTGGTTGTCAATGGCAATACCATAAGGCAGGTCATTTTGATTTCCCAAACCATTATATCTTGTTACCCATTGCTGTTCGCCGTTGGTATTATATTTTACTAATGTATAGTCAAAGTAGGTTCCGTCGCCTTCGCTAGCACCAAACACATAGATATTATTTTGATTATCACGCGCAATGCCTTCGGTTTCTTCATAACTCATTCCCTGGCCATTATAGCGATAGAACCATTGCTGAGTGCCGGCACTATTATATTTAACAATTACACCGTCATCATAAGTTCCAAAACCCGGGCTAACACCGCCAACATAGACATTTCCCCAAATATCAGTTATTAATGCCGAAACATCGTCATTAAAGTTTTGGTTGCTATTATAATTTACTGCCCACTGTTGAATGCCATTAGCATTATATTTAACCGTGATAATATCATAGCCGTTATTAGGATTATAACTTTGACCAGTGACATAAATATTACCAAAATTATCCGTTGCAATTGCGACGCCAAAGTCATTGTTATTACTTAAACCATTATATCGTTGAACCCATTGTTGGACACCATTGTTATCATATTTGATTGTAAGATAGTCATAATTACTGATGTATAAAAAACTTTCACCAACAACATAGACATTGCCTTGGTTATCAATCGCAATTCCATAAGCACAATCTTCATCATGGTCTGGACTATCATATCGTTGGACCCACAATTCAACGCCACTGGCATTGTATTTAATAGTGCAAAAATCTAAATCGGTCTCATCGCCATAACTTTCACCGGTGATATAAACATTACCGGCTAAATCACCAACAATACTATAAGCATTATCGTCATAACTTGCCGGACCATCATAAAACCGAATCCATTCACAAGTGCCATTAGCATCATATTTAATGGTAGTATAATCATTGTCAGTGATGTTATGGCAACTGGTGCCGACAACATAAACATTGCCTGCATTATCAATCCACAATCCTGAAGCCCAATCAACGTCATTATCGACACCATTATATCTTTGTACCCAAAGTTCAACGCCGTCAGGACTATATTTAATTGTGGCAAAATCTGAGAACGACGATATACCATCACTTTCGCCGGTAACATAAATATTACCAAAATTATCAACGGCGATGGCATATGCATAGTCATTGCCATTTCCCGGCCCATTATACCTTGCTATCCATTGTTGGTTACCATTGACATCGTATTTTACTGTGGCATAATCGTAGTTATTGTCATTGCTATAACTTTCGCCAGTAACATAAACATTGCCAAAATTATCAATTG
>JBDRUR010000048.1:0-10696 GCA_039801485.1 Caldifarciminota bacterium | reverse complement strand
TTTATAATGTCAAGAATTTTAATGCAAAAAGCAAGTTACTTAATTTTATTGCTGTTGTTGCTTAATCATAGTTCGGCATTGATCCCGTTGGCGAATTCACCATCCTGGACATCAATTGATAACGATTATGCAACCGGGGCTGGTTTGGCTGATATCAATAACGATTGCTTTATCGATTTTTGCACCGCAAATGGTAATGATATGGCAATCAATAAACAGGCAATCTATTTTAATCACAATGGCAGTCTGGAGACCAATGCTTCTTGGCGTTCTGCGGACTCAGGCTATTTTGGCCATTTGTATTTGGGTGATATCAACAACGATGGCTGGATTGACTTGGCAGTTAGTTATTTGGGCTTTGGCATTAGTAATCAAGGCCGGATAAGAATTTACCGGAATGATAGCAGTGGGATGGCAACAACACCGTTTTGGCAATCGGCGAATCAATTTAATTCATTTGATGTCTGCTTTGGCGATATTGATTTGGATGGGGATTTAGATTTGGCAGTTGCTGCTGGTGATGCCTATAATAATATTCGCATGCCGGCACAGATTTATAAAAACAATGACGGCGTTTTGGAACCAATTGCTTTTTGGTCAGCAAGGGATTCAACACCGTCGGATGCGATTCGGTTTGCTGACCTTAACCGCGATGGCTATTTAGATTTGATTGTTGGCGGTTATCGAAAATTGTCGGTCTATTATAATCAAAATGGTGCTTATCCGCAAACCGCCAATCAGGTGATTGCTGAGCGCGGCTGGATTTTACGGATGGCACCAGCCGATTTTAATAACGATGGCTGGATTGATTTGGCAATCGCCACTAATGGTCAATTAAGTGGCGACTCGAGCCGAATAAAAGTATTTAAGAATAATTATGGCCAATTAGACTCAGTGGCAAGTTTTGTCATGCTAAAAAATCGTCGGTATTGTTCGTGCGTTGCCTGGGCCGATGCCAATAATGATGGTTATTTAGATCTAGCGGCTGGTGGTTGGTGGGAATCACTGGTCGTGTTTGAAAACCGCAATGGTGTTATGGATACCCAACCAAGTTGGTCGTATTATAATTCGTCATTAGTCTCAGAAGCAATTGTTTGGGGCGATGTTAGAAATTATCATATTGAACCAAGAGCCGATACCCTAATCAGCGATGGGATGAGAAAACTATATTATCTTAAAAAGATGCCAATCCAATCAATTGGGTCAGTTAAAGTCGCTAATCAGATCATTGGGCTGAGTAATTATTGTTATGATTTGGTGGCAGGTTGGATTGTAATCGACACCACGCTTAACAACAATGACACAATTATTGTTAGTTACCAATATTCTAAATACCCGGATTTGGCAGTGACGAATTGGACCCAGAGTGCTGGTAATTATCTATTTTATAACACAACAACACCAGCAATTACAAGTAATCAGGCAGTCAACGCCAAAAACAAGTTGTTCTCGATTACGCCAAATCCATTTAGTGGTCGGATAAAATTTCAATTTAATACTAAAAATAATTTTAATAAAATTAAAATCAAAATCTACGATAGTGCTGGCAAATTAATCAATTCATTCAGCCCGGATATAACGGACGATTATTTTATTTGGGATGGTAAAAATCATTTTGGGCATGATGTTTCCACTGGTGTTTATCTTTGTGAAATTAGTTACAATGACCAAATCATCATTGCAAAAATTATTAAAATCTGATAGCATAATAATATGTTTCTGGCGATTGATGTTGGTAATAGTAATATCCATCTCGGCGAATTTAGTTATTCTAAGGGCGGTAAGATACCGAGAATGATTAATTATATCGCTTTTCCTAATCGGCAACGGTATTTTTTGAACCGACTGTTTTCCAAGATTTACCATCCGAGCTCAATTGAAGGCATAATTGTCAGCGATGCGTATGGCGAAAAAGCAATTATGAATGACCCCAAAATAAAAGCGATATTTAGTCGCTATGCGAATTTGATTTTACTGACCCCAAAAACAAAATGCGACCTTGAGATTGGCTATCAGCCGAAATCATCGTTAGGCACTGACCGGATTGCCAATTGTGTTGCCGGCTACAAGATTTACCGTCGTGACTGTTTGGTCGTTGATTTTGGCACCGCTACAACTTTTAATTTTGTTTCAAAAGAAGGTAAATTTTTAGGCGGATTGATCACCCCGGGCATAAAAAACAGTTACAATACCTTGCCCCAGCATCTATTACCAAGCATCAAAACCAAAATAAAAAAGCCGGATATCTGGGCATTGTCGACCAGCAATGCCATCCAATCCGGCATATTTTTTCAATTGAAAGGAATGGTTAATGAAATTCAACGGGAAATAAAATTAAAAACCAACAAAAAATTTTTTACGATTGCGACCGGCGGTGGTATTAATTTAATACCGAATATCAAAAATATTTTTGATGATGTAAACTTATATTTAACCCTAAAAGGGTTAGCAATTATATATCAAAAAATTGTAAACAATAAAATAATATTTAAGGAGAAAATATGATTAAAGTCGGTGTGTTTATTGATATCCAAAATGTTCAGGAAACCTTTGAACGCCAGGGCAGAGAAGTGCGCTATGATGCCTTACGGCGTAATATCATTTTGATTAACAAAGGTGATGAGTCGGAATATAAATTCATTGCGTTTATTCCCTTCAAGCGTGATGATGAACGACGACAACGGTTAATTGATGCCTTGTCATTTCAAGGCTATCGGGTGGTTGCCAAACCAGTAAGAGAACGTGTTGACGGCTCAATCAAGGCAAATATGGATATTGAAATGACCTTAGAAGTGCTATCAATGGCTGAATATCTTGAGCACGTTATTTTAATAACCGGTGACGGTGATTTTGTTGCCTTGGTTGACCAACTGTCGAAAAAAGGCAAAAAGGTGACGGTGATCGGACTGGGCAAAGGCTATACTTCGGTTGAACTCATTCGCGCTTCTGATGACTATTATAATATGGATGAGATTGAAGGGGTAATCACCTAATCACGCAATTGAACAACGGTATCTATCTTGGCATTACCACTTCGGAAAAAGAGACCGGCATTGCCTTAGTCAAAGACAATCAGGTATTGTTTGAGAAAATTGACGAGAACGGTTGCCGACATAATGAAACACTATTTGTTGATTTAGCCGAAGCCTTTAAATTACTAAACATCTCGGTTAAGCAGTTGGCTGGTATCGGCGTGGTCATCGGTCCAGGGATGTTTAGTTCGTTACGCGTCGGAATTGCTTGTGCCAAAGGTCTGGCAGTGGTTAATAACATCCCAATCAAAGGATTTAATACCCTAGATGCCTTAGTCTTTTCGCTGCCGAAAACAATAATTGCCGAACAAAGAATTATCGTGCCAACAATTGATGTCAAACGGGGTGAGGTCTATTTTCAAGTTTATCAAGGCACACAACCAATGTCGAAACCGCAGATTGCAAAACCAGAAATAATGGCATTGAAGATTCCGGCAAATGCAATTTTATTAGGCAGTGGTATCAGCCAATATTTTGAGTTAGTCCAAAGCACAGCAAAAACACATTTTGAAGTTTACCAGCTATTTCATCCACTGCCATCAGCCATTGCCCGCCGGGCAGCCGAGTGTATTGCCCAAAATGACATCACTGATATTGAACGATTAGTGCCATTTTATGTGCGATAATCACCGCTAAACCATATTTGAGACTTGCCCTTTAGGTCAGTGACTTGACAGCCAAACGATATCTGCTAATATTATCCCAATGAAAATCTATCACCGCTCATTGTTGATTGATTTTATTGGTCCAATGGTATTGGCAATTCTTATTATGAGCGGGATTTTATTACTCGATAAGGTCTTTCTGTTAGTTGACCTTTTGGTGCGCAAAGGGGTCGGTGTTTTAATTGTTGGTGAACTGATGGTTTATAGTCTGCCTTATGTTTTATCGTTCTGTGTGCCGATTGGCATTTTAATTGCCTCAATTATGCTTTATGGACGACTGGCGCATGATAATGAATTGACCGCAATTCGCAGTGCTGGTATCAATTTGATTGTCTTGTTTAAGCCTATCGCCATTGTAGTGTTGTTAATTACGATTATAATGATTTTTTTTAATGGTTATATTTTGCCGGCAGCAATCTATCGGGCACGCAATTTAATTACCGATATCGCCCAAAAAAAGCCAACCGCCCGAGTTTATGAAGGTATTTTTCTTGAAGACTTTGCCAACTATATCATCTATATCGGTTCAATCGATGACCGCACCGGCAAGATTGCTGATATAATCATCTGGGAGCAAAATAATGACCAGCAACACCCGACACTAATCAAAGCCAAGTCGGGTAAAATCACAACGAGTAGCGATGAGAAATATATTATTTTGCAACTTGATGCCGGCGAAATATCAGAACTGGTCGGTCCGGATAAATATCGGCACTTATATTTTAGTGAACATCAGATCAATTTACTGATTGATGATGAATTTGTCCGGCGCCAACGAAAACACCGTACTGACCGGGAAATGAATTTAGCCGAACTGTATCGTCGAACCGGAAGCATCAAAAAAGATATTAAAAGTATCGGCAAACAATTAAATGAACTTGAGAATAAGCCAAAGTCAGATATTATTAAATTCCAACTGGAAGATAATTTGACCAAGTTGAAATATAAAAGAAAAGAATTTAACCAATATGCGGCTGAGATTGAGAAAAAATATGCCCTAGCTTTTTCCTGTCTGATTTTTCTGTTCTTTGGCGCTAATTTGGGGATTTTAATTAGACGCAGTGGTTTAGGTGTCGGTTTTATTATCGGACTATTATTATTTGCCGGCTACTATATTCTATTAATTGCCGGCGAAGAGTTGGCTGACACCGCCAAGGTTAATGCCTTTTTCGGTATCTGGTTCGGCAATATTTTATTAATTCTGATTACTTTGGAATTGGTAGTTCGGATCTGTTACGAGTATTCACTGGTAGGTAAGATAATTGATAAAATCAAAAAAAGGCGATGAAGGACAAAATCAAAATTTTCGACCGATTGCTAATTAGCGATTTTATTAAGTTTGCGATTTTGGCGGTAATGTGTGTCGTGACAATCTATCTGTTAATCGACCTTTTCGAAGAGCTGGATTATTTTATTAGCCGACACACTTCAGTGCTGGTTGTTTTTTTATATTATCTGTATAGTATGCCGTCAGCGATTAGTCTGTTTTTACCAGTAGGGGTGATTCTTTCCTGTTTTTTGAATTACGGACTGATGATGCGCGAACGGTCAATCTATGTTTGTCAAAGTGCCGGCATTAGTATCTATCGGCTTTTTTTACCGGTAATCGTCATCGGCGTCAGTTTAATCGTTATCCAATTTTTATTTTATGAATTTGTTACCATCCCGGCCAATCGGAAATTAGAAGAGTTAAGACGAGTTAAGATTGAAAAGCGTTACGGCAGTATTGCCACTAAACGCTATAATCTATATCTCCGCGGAAAAGAACAACGGGTCTACTTTATCTATGAATATGAAAGTGTCAACCCAACAATTGGTGAACGCACCGGGGTAATGAGAAATTTTATTATTGTCGAACTGAGTAATACTGGTCAGCTATTAAAACGGATTGATGGCAAAGAAGCGACTTTCAGTAATCGGCATTGGTTAGCCAAAAATGTCTCGGTCCGCTATTTTAAGGCTGATACCCTGGAATCATATCAGCATTTTGATACATTAACTTTAGCCATCAAAGAAAAACCCGGTGACTTCACTGATGAAACCCGACCAATTGAACAACTGTTTATCTGGGAACTTAATGGCTACCTAAAACAACTCAAATTTGCTGGGGTAAATACGGCTAAAGCCGAAGTCGAGTTCCATTATCGCATCGCCAGTCTGTTCATCAGCATTATCTTAATATTACTGAGTTTACCATTAGCGGTGAGATTAAGACATGGTGGTGGCATAATGTTTGGATTAGGATTGGGTTTACTTTTTTCGTTTATTTATTGGGGACTAATTCAAATCGCCAAGGCATTTGGCCAGGTATCATTAGTCGCGCCATTTTGGTCTGCCTGGATACCAAACATCGTCTTCTTAATTATTGGCTTATATCTCTTCTATTCAGTTAAACAATAAAATTTCCGACACTTTAACAATTAGCCTTAACTTTTGTCCTTAATTTTGATAAATAAGATTTAATCTGTTGGATTTCATTTTTTAAATGTTCATCAATTGCTGGAAAGATGGTATTATTGTGCAAACAGGGCTCATTTAATAAAGCCAACTTTTTTTGCTTAAACATGGTCGTATTAGGAATGGGTGAATATTCGGCTAAATGGGGCATTACGCCTAGACTATGGATAAAGTCAATGCTTTTGATAATTGAAGCAGGACTTAATTCCGGAATGCCAACCAATAAATAAGCGTGGATTTGGTCCTTACTAAATCCGCTATTTTGAAAATAAGCAACTGCCTTGACAAACTCATTGACACTTACCTTATTATCAATTGCTTGGTGAAAATTATCGTCGACGGTCTCTAAACTTAAGTAGATGGTTTGGAAATTGGCGTGATACATTTTATCAGCGAGCTCTTGGGTAATAAATCGGGGATGAATACCGTTGGGCGTGTGAAAGTTAATCTTAATGTTGCGTTTGATAATTTCATCCAGTAGTCTTGAAAAATTCGGATTGGCTAAAAGGGCATCGTCATAAAAGGCAATATTATTTACCCCTAACGATTGATAATATTGGATTTCATCAATTACTGAGAATGGGTCGCGATATAGATAATTTTCGTTCAAATAAGGAACCGCACAATATTGGCAGTTAAATGGACAGCCCTGCGAAGTTAGCACACAGGCATAATCAAGTTTGGTATAAAGGTCAAATGCCGGATAGGGGAGTTCTAAAAATGAAATTGGCTTAAGGTCTGGCAGTAACTGGTAAAGGTTCTCTTCGGCTTTACCCGAAATCACATAATCAGCGCCGGAGAATTTTCGGGCATGGTCATAACAGAGCGTCGCATAGATGCCACCTAAAATAATCGGGACTTTGGGAAAATAGCTTTTTAGGATTTTGATCATGTCAAATACCCCTAAATACCAGTAAGTCATTATTGAGGTCACACCGATGAAGTCGGGCTTTTTCATATTTGCCAAAATTTCTGATATGACTTCAATTGGCATACCATAGCGTTTATATTTTCTCAGGATAGGTTTATAGACCTCAGGCTTTTCAATTTCCTGGGCATAGAATTTACCTCGACCAAAACAATCAACCGGCGGAAATTTAATTGACTTCTTGGCTAACATTGGATGATAGCGGTCAAGGCAATCAAGATAATCAATCTCATAACCAGCCTGACGAAGATAAGCGGCAAGATATAATAGCCCCAATGGCTTTAGCCAGAAATCATAGGCTTTGAAATCATAAATCCAAGGGTTAATCAGTAATACTCGTTTCATAAAACTGATTATTTAATTGACGATTAGAATCGGACTGCGGAAAATATTGAAAATAATAACAATTTGCGATTAAGATTGATTTCGGAGTCGTTTAAGATATTTAATAGCCAACCAATACGACTCGTAATCTGCTCAGTAGTTAAACTAGTAGCGATTTTCTTGATAATTTCTTTATGATAACTCACCGGGATTGATAACTTTAATTGCAATGCCTTGCGGTAGATAAAAAGCAAACTGGTGATGATTTTATCCACTGGATAGGTTTCGGTTTCAAGATTTAGCAATTTTTGAATTGCTAATAGGCTTGATGTTCGGTTTTGGTCAAATAGTTGCAGGACTTCATCAGGTATTAAAAAATCATCAGCCTGGTCACAGAAATCAATTGCTTTACGCAGACTGCCATCAGCGACTTCAGCCGCCAATTGAGCCAATTGCGGTGAGATATTCTTTTTATTAATTAAATAATCGGTGATGGTTGATTTGGCAAGATAGGAAAATCTGACTACCTGGCATCTGGAACGAATTGTTGGTAGGATATTTGCCAGTCGCTCAGTGGTTAAGATAAACAGCGTATCTTTTTGGGGTTCTTCCAATGTTTTTAATAACGCATTAGCAGCATCGGGCCGCATTCGGTCAGCATCAATAATGATAATCACTTTGTTGCTGCCGATAATTGGTTTATACGCCATCTCGGTTCGCAGCCAGTGAATAATTTCAATCGGGTGATAATTAGTGGCATAAGTAGCCGGGCGTATTTGTCCTAAAGCATATTTTGATAAGTTTTCACCAATAAGTTCAATGGCACTTAAGGCTTTCTGTGATTCTTTGGTGAGAGTAGCGACCGAACCATCTTCAGATTGGTAATCGCTAATAGAACTTCTGCTTTGTCGGGTTGCAATTGGGAAGACCAATTTTATTGCGAAACTGGTTAGATTACCGATTTGTTGACAGCGTTGACATTGATTAAATGTCAAATCAGTTGGTATTGGGCAATTAATTAATTGGGCAAAATTTATTGCAGTTGTCCGTTTACCAATACCGCGGGGTCCATAAAACAATAGTGGTGGATAATGTTTTTGATTATAGAGCGCGGTCAAGATTCTTACTGCATTTTCCTGACCGATGATTTTGTTTAAAAGCATCGCATTGATTTTGACTAATTATCGGCTAAGCCAATTTAATGGGTCAACTGGTTTGCCTTCGCATCGTAACTCAAAATGGAGATAATCTTTGGCACTACCAATGACCTCGCCCTGTTCAACATTCATCCCAACTGAGCAGTTCATTTCGGCAAGATTGGCGTATAATGAATAGTAGCCGTCAGAATGGTCCAGAATAATCATATTACCATAGCCCATAAATCGGTCGGCATAAACAACCCGGCCCTTAGCAATTGCTTTGATTTTGGCATCGTTAGGGGTTTTAATATCAATCCCGGTATTTTTGATTTTGGTATTATATTTTGGGTTTTGTTGGGTGCCAAATTTGGCAATTACTTCGCCATAATAGGGCCAGGGCAGATTGCCTTTCATAATTTCAAGATAATGCGTGCCCGGCGCCAGTTTACGCATTTGGCGTTTGGTTTCTAATTCGGCAATTAATTTTTCTAACTTTGCCGCTGCCGCTTTTAACTCGGCTTGCAAAGTCTCATTTTGGGATTTTTCGCTACGCACCCTTTTTAAAATCTTATTTTCTAATGCCTGTAAATTATTTAAGTTTTTTATTTCGGCCTCTTGCGCCTGTTGGTATTTAATTAACTGTTGCTGGGCGGCGAGTAGTTGTTTTTGTTGTAGTTCTAAATTCTTTTTAAGTCCCTTAAACTCGTTAATGATTCTTTCTTGGTCATAGGCAATAACTCTTAAAAACACGGATTTTTTATAGACATCAGCCATTGATTTATTGGATAAAAGAATTTCGGTCGGATAGATGAGCCGTTGTTTGTAAAAGGTTAATAAGACTTTTGATAGGTCTTTTTGAGACGAGACGATTTTGTTTTGGGTTTCTTTAATCTGGGCATTGATTTTATTAATCTCGAGTTGTTTTTGTCTTTGTGCTTGGGTTAATTCTTTAATATATTTTTTGGTTAATGAAATCTTTTCGTCATAGGCTTCAATCCGTTTTAATACGCCTTTTTCTTCTTTTTCTAAGGCATCGATTTTTGCCTGCACTGCTCGCAACCGTTCTTGAGTTTTTTCAAGTTCCCGGCGCGTGGCATCAATGCTTTCTTGAGCCCAAATTAGTGTTTGGAGAAAGACCATTAAAATTAGCACCAATGCTCTTTGCGTATTTAAGTTGTTTGTCATTTTAAGATGCGGGAGAATGCCAAATAAGAACCGCCAATACCTAAGAGCATACCCCAGAAAATATTAAATAAGGTCAAGGCATTATATGGTAGCGATAGCGCGGGAGTAATCGTCCGAACCAAGGAAAAAATAATGACGGTAATTATTGTTGCCAAGATACTACCAAAAAGACCGTGAAAAAAACCTTCAATGTAAAACGGGAACTTGATCACACTTTTCGTTGCGCCCACTAACCGCATAATTTCAATTTCTCGGGCTTTGGCAAAAATCGTTGCTTCAACTGTGCGCGAGACGATAAAAATAACTGAGATAAAGACAATTAACAAAATACCGATATCCAAACTAATAATCAATCGGACAATTTTTTGTAGTTTTACGATTAAATCCTTGCCTGACCAGACTTCTTTAACGCCTTTTAACAGCTGGAGTTTTTGTTCAATTTCAGTTAATTTATTAGCTAATTTATAGTTGGGTTCGAGTTTAATTCGAAACGATGCCGGTAACGGATTGGTGTGTAAAATATCAAGCAGGTCGGCATTTTCGCCTAAATCAGCACGCAGTTCTAATAGCGCCTGCGCCTTTGAGACATATTGAACCTCGCGGATACCATTAATCTGTAAGATACTCTCAGTTAAATTGTCAACATTGGCATCATCATCAAGAAAGGCATAGATTTCGATGCGGTTTTCTAAATAACTTTTTGCCTGGTAAACATTGTAGGTGATAATTAAAAAAATCGATAGCAACAAAAAACAGGCGGTAACAACACCAACCGATAACAGAAACGATGCTTTGTTGCGATTGATGTTCTTAAATGCTTCGCGGGTTAAATAACTAAATGCCATCAGCCAGTATTTTACCGTTTTCTAATTTGACGATGCGTTTACTGGTTGTTTCGGCAAGGATATTATCATGGGTCGCCATAATCACGGTTGTGCCCTGATAGTTGATCATCTTTAATAAATT
>JBDRUR010000047.1:0-11022 GCA_039801485.1 Caldifarciminota bacterium | reverse complement strand
TTTACCTTCGTTAATCTTTAAGGTGTATGATACTCTTTTATTTTCTTCGTTAAGAACAAAATTAATCGGTTCAACATTGGCAAATGGCAAACCATTATTTTGATAATATCTTAAGACGGCATTGAGTTGATTGGTTAATACTGATTGTGAGAATGTAGCGTCGGTCTTGATAAATCGACTGAGTTTCGATGTTGGTATTTGTTCATTACCTTGAAATTCAACTTTAGCAATCATTGCTGGTTTGTTTTCAGTGATATTGAAAACGACCTGCTTTTTGCGTATATTAGTATCAATCGTAATCTTTGTCCAAAAATAGCCATTTTTAGAATATTCACTAAGTAAAATATTATTTATTTCATTAATTAATGAATCATTAAGCACGATCGTACGGGGAATTTTGGTGAGTTTGGCAAGTTGCGGTAGCGCCTTATTGCCTTTTAACCTTATCTGATAAAGATCATCGTTTTTCTTAACATTGTCGATAACAGCGCCGTTAGCACTATTAAAAAAAATAGTTGTTAGTGTTGTCAAAAATAATATGAATTGAAAATTTGATATCTTAATAATTCTAACTTAAGAGTCTAAAAAGAGATAAGGTCGCCACTCATCCGGCACATTTTGCAAAGAGCTAATAACAAAAGAAATGTAAGATGGTTTTTTGGGTTTTTTAAGCAGTTTTAAGCCAGCATCAAGATAACTGCGATTACCCTTTTTGGTATTACATTCGGCACAGGCACAGACTAAATTTTCCCAGGTATCACCACCGCCTTTACCTTTTGGAATGATATGGTCGGTTGTCATTGGTCCGGTCTTTTTACCGCAATATTGACATTGGTAGTTATCGCGTCTGAGAATGTTCCGCTTACTTAATGGAATTTCGCGTCGGCTGATTTTAATAAAATGGTTCAGTCGCAAGACACTTGGTAAAGGAAGCCAATTTTTAACTGAGCGGGCAATCAAACCATTATAGGATTCAACCAGTTCGGCTTTGCCAAGATACATCATCACTAATGCCCGCCGCATTCGACATAAGGTCAAAGGTTCATAATTTTGATTTAAGACTAAGACTTCCTTTTTTAACATCTTAAGTTAAAGCGCTTATTCTTCAAGTTTGATTCCTTGAAACCATGCTTCTTCTTTTATTTTATTGCCAATTACTCGACAGCGTTCAATTTCAGTTTTGGCATAATTATAATAGACATCACCAACCGGCACTTTTTTATAATTGTCAATTGCCTTCTTATATGAATCATACGCCTCTTGATATTTTTTGGCTTTATGGCTGGTTTCGCCTTGCCGTTTATTGATATCACCTAAGAGCACATAACCGACAGTTAAATTTGGGTCGATCGCTAATGCTGAGCGGATTTCAGAGGTCGCCTGTGTGAGATTTCCCTGGCGAATTAATAAATCGGCATTGTAAATCCGAGGTAATGGGTCGTTAGGCGCCAATTGCGCCGCTTTGGTGAATTCCCTTTTAGCATCATTATATTTGCCCTGTTTTAAATAGACATTGCCAATCTTTAAGATTATTCTCCAGTTATCCGGTTTTTTATTGATAATCTCTTGATAGTCAGCTAAGGCGTCTTTATATTTGCCCAGTTCAGTATATGCATCCGCTCGTTTTTCTCTCAACTCTTCAACTTCTGGATATTTGGCAATACAACAACTAAAGGCATCAACTGCCTCTTGGAAACGGTTTTGTTTGTATAAGAAGTCCGCCCAGAGTTTTGTGACGGTAATATCTTCCGGGTACATGTTTAACAACTTTTTATAAATCGCTTCGGCTTCAGCGTTTCTTTCAGTCATGATATAAATATTGGCTAAACCTAAATAAAGTTCAGTAAAAGTTGAATCGTATTTTAAGCCAAGAAAATAAATCGATTCGGCTTTTTGATAATTTTGCATCACTGCGTATAAATCAGCAAGTGCTTCGTAGCCTTTACTGTTTTGGGGAGCAATTTTTATTGCTTTTTGATAAAAATTTTCGGCTTCGATCGGGTTTCTTTTTTCACGATAGATATTGCCAATAGCAATATATGGGTCAAAATATAGTGAATCATACGACAAAGAGGTTTGAAAGTTTTCTAACGCCGCATCAAAATTTCGCTGTTTAAAATATTCGGCACCGATACTATAATATTTCCGTGCTTCTTCTTGTCGGGCTTTTATTTCATCCTCAGTATATTTTTTTACTTGTGGTGCGGCACATGCAACAATTAATATCGCTAATCCGCTAATAAATATTTTGTAATTCATTTATATATATCCTTTCTATTTATAGAAATAATTAAGTGGAGCTGACGGGATTCGAACCCGTGACCTTTTGACTGCCAGTCAAACGCGCTCCCAACTGCGCCACAGCCCCAAAATTTTCATTTTATTTATCTTATTGATAAAACGTTATTCTGTCAATACTCATTAAATTTTTTCTAACCCAAATTTGTTGACAAGTCTCTTTTATTGTTTAAAATAAATTGTAATTATGAAAAATAAGATTTTCCAAAAGGTTCTTTATGTCCTACTAATATTTTTAGTAGCATTGATTGTCTATCGGCTTCCGATTCAAAATATAACCGAACCGGCAAAGAGAACATTGAGTATCTTAATTGTGGCGGCGTTATTATGGATAACGGAAATAATTCCTCTTTATATCACCTCTTTTGTTATCTTAATTTTAGAATCAATTTTCTTAACCAATCAAATGGGCGGAAATTTCAAGATTTTTTTAGTGCCATTCTTTGACTCAGTTATTGTGCTATTCTTAGGCGGTTTAGTTTTGGCACAGGCTTTAAAGAAATACGATTTGGATGAGTGGTTTACTTTTATGATTTTAAGACGCGTTGGTAATAAACCCTCGCAAGTTTTATTTGGTTTTATGGCAGTTACTGCCTTTTTATCAATGTGGATGTCAAATACCGCAACCACAGCATTAATGATTGGTCTGGTGTTAGTTATCACCCAAAACATTCCGCAAAATGATCCATTAGTTACCGCGTTGGCATTAGGAATTCCTTTTGCCGCTAATATTGGCGGTATTGCGACGCCGATTGGCACGCCGCCAAATGCGTTAGCGATTAGTATCTTACAGTCAAAAAATATTACAATTACCTTTTTGGGTTGGATTATCATCGGACTACCAATAACCATCATTTTATTTTTAATAATCTATTTAATATTGAAAAAGTATCTCAAATCAAAATTGGCAAAAATTGAGTTGATTCAGGAAAAGACAGAGGGTTTTACCAATGAACAAAAATTAATCCTTGGGGTATTTTGTATCACATTATTATTGTGGTTAACTTATGAGTTACATAAAATCCCGACGAGCATTGTTTCTTTATTACCAATTATTGTTTTTGGCGGAGTAGGTCTGTTAAAAGAAAATGATTTTGGCCAGCTCGGTTGGGACACATTAATTCTAATGGGGGGCGGACTTTCTTTGGGTATGTCAATTGAGAAAAGTGGCTTGAGTAGTTGGTTTGTAAGTCAAATCAACTTCTCTTCTTTTCCAAACATTGTGTTGTTAATCAGTATTACTTTAATTACAATCATTCTGACCAGTTTTATTTCTAATACCAGCGCGGCAGCAATTCTTTTACCAATTGCGATTAGTTTGAGCTCGAAGCCAATCGGCTTAGCTTTAGCCGTAAGTCTGTCCGCGTCGATCGCCATGGTTTTACCGGTAAGCACACCACCTAATGCTATCGCCTATGGTTCGGGTCTTATCAAGACAAAAGATATGGTTAAATATGGAAGTGTGATTGCATTATTTTCAGCAATTATCATCACATTATTTGTATCAATAGTTACATTATTTTTTAAATAATTATAAAAATTAGGAGCAAATATGGAAAGTGCGAAAAAAGAAACATGTCCTAAATGTAAAAGCACGGTTTTAATTAATAATGTGCTGGTTAAAACCGGTGATAATATCCGTGTATATGTTGAATGTGCTAATTGCCATTGCTTTGTTGCCCGCTACACACTATTAACCTACACCTCTGATAAACCATACGAAGTTTTACTTCGAAGATTGCGTTGTTTAGAATATGCAAGCGGAAAAAAAGCGCTACGCGAATTGGAAGAATATAATAAATATATCGAACAAGAATTTCTTCACGCAAAATCATTAGCCGCCTGCGAAGAGACAAAAACAATTGAAGAGATGATTAAGGAAAAATACGAACGGCAAGATACCGCAAGTTAAAATTGATTAAATTTTATATAAATTTGCCACAGATAACTACCAAAGGCTTATAATCTTTTTATAATTTCTTCGGCAACTTTTTTCCCAGATAAAAACATCCCGCCAAAAATTGGTCCCATTCTCGGACCACCAAAAACCGCATTGGCGGCCATACCGGTGACATATAAGTTGTGATAAATTTCTTTGGTATTTTTAATTATTAACTGTTCACCAACTTCTGCCCACATCGGTCTTTCGCCAACGACTGTTTTGGAATCGGTAAACAACTCAGCACCAAGTTTTTTTTCAATAATCCTAACAACCTCGGCAGCATGGCCAGTGGCATCGATGACAAATTTACTTTTGATAGTTAATGGGTCAACATGTAACTTTGCAATTTCTACTGCTGACCAATTTATCACCACCCCAGTTATCTTTTTATCCCTAATCATCACGTCTTCTACTGAGATTAGGTTATAAATTTTGCAACCATGCTTAATCGTCAATGATAATAATTGACCCAGTGCTTCTAAAGCATCAGCAACATAATAACCTTTTTGATATTTATTGTGAGTAATATTTAGTTCTTTTAGAATCGGTAGACTCGACTCTTGGACGACGATTTTATTAAACATCATACCACCGCCAGCAATGCCGCCACCGGGTCTTAATGTCCGTTCAAAAATAACTGTTTTTACCTTATTTTTTGCGAGGTAATAACCGGCAGTTAAACCCGAGGGTCCAGCTCCAACAATTATAACTTCAACATTAAGATTGCTTATCAGTTCTTGAAAATAAGAATCAATTATTGCCTTAGTAATCATTACTTCATCTAATTTCATACTGGCAATACATTAATGATAAAATGTGAAAAGTCAATAAATTTATTATCCGAAAATTTTTTTACCGGCTTTGTAAACTGCGATAATCTTATTATCATTAAATTGTAATGGGTCTTTTTCTAAAACGGTAAAATCAGCCTGATAATTCGATGCGATCTTGCCGATTCGGTCTTCGGCAAAAATTGCCCAAGCACCATTGGTAGTAAACATTTTAAGTGCTTGGATAGGGGAGATGCGATGGTCGGGATTAGGGTGTTGCACCGCTGATTTTATACCCAGTAATGGGTCAATCGGAGTAATTGGTGCATCAGAGCCTCCGACAATAATAATTCCTTGGTCAAACAATTTTTTAAACGGATTTGTCTGATGCCAACGAGTTCCGAGTCGTTGGGCATACATCTTATTTGGTCCACCCCAATAATATTCAAACGCCGGTTGCATAGATAAAATCAAATCTAATTTCTTAATCCGATTAATAAGATTATCATCTAATAGTTCACAATGCTCAATGCGATGACGATTGCTGTTTTCTTTAATAATTTTTTCCAAAATACTAACTACTTGTTCAATCGCCCGGTCACCGATTGCATGAACTGCGGTCTGTAATTTATATTTTTCTGCTTCTTGGTAAAAATTTTCTAAGGTTTCATCCTGATAATATAAAATGCCACGATTATTTTGTTGGTCAGTGTAGTCATTTTTCAAAGCAGCGGTATGGGAACCAAATGAGCCATCGATTAAAATACAACCACCAATTCTCGGTAAATTAAATTTCCGTGCTTGAGAAAAATCAATTGTTTGATAAAAAGGTATGACTTCAATTGGTAATTTGTCGATTACTTGCATTAAGAGTCGCACTGATAAATCATCTTGGTCCGAACCAATCATTGTTACCATTGTAGTGACGCCATTTTTTAGTGCTAATTCACATGCCTGATAGAATGCTTCAATCCTGACATTAGGACTTATTTTATTAGCAAAATAGCGATTGGTAAATTCATAAGCCTTGCCGGTTAACAGTCCGGTTGGTTCTCGATATTTATCTAATTCTAATCCTTGTTCAATGTCTTCACTTTTAGTTTCGAAAATAATTTCTAATGCTTTACTATTAAGCACTGCGGAATGACCATCAATACGATACAAAATAATTGGATAATTTTTTATAACTTTATCTAATTCCTGACGATGCGGAAATCTTTTTTCTTTAATCCGATCTGGGTCAAAATTGTAAACCAAAATAAATCCTTGTTCATTGATCAGCGACCGCGCCGACAAAATTTTATCATAAATTTCTTCAAGACATTCAGCCTTAGAGACTTCGGGAAATATTAATTGCAGACCGGTTCCAAGAATATGGGTATGGGAATCGATAAAACCAGGAATGATGTATTTATCCGGATAAGATATTTTATTGACCGTATAGGGGAGAGGTGTATTTGAAACTTCAGTGATTTTCCCGTTATCAATCATCAGATATTGATAAGTATTATTATTTGCATCTAACGAATAAATTGATTTAGCACTAATAATGTACGAACGTTCAGTCATAATTATTTTATTTCGGAACTAATTTTACCATTGATTCGATGTGAAATGTTTGAGGAAACATATCAAAAAGTCTTAACTCTTTTAACTGATATTCATAACGAGCAAGAACGGCTAAATCACGTGCTAGGGTTGTTGGGTTACAAGAAATGTATATTATTTGTTTTGGTTTTAATTTCGAAATATGTAACAGAAGATCTTCAGCGCAACCTTTTCGGGGAGGGTCAATGATTACGGTATCAATATTACCGAAATTTTGAATTTTCTTCTCTACGGGTCCGCAGATAAATTCAACATTATTAATACCGTTGATTTTGAGATTTTCAATGGCATCGTTAATTGCTTGCTGTTCTAATTCGATGCCGATAACCTTTTTACACTTATCAGCAAGACATATTGAAAATAGCCCAACACCACAATATAAATCCAATAAATTTTCTGGTGAGTTAATCAATTGACGTAATGTCATTACAATGTTTTCGGTCTGCAAGGTATTAATCTGGAAGAAGGAATTAACTGATATTTTGAATTTTTTGTTTAAAATGTATTCAAAATTATAGTCTCGGCCAAAAAGTATTTTATTTTTTCTACCTAAAATACGATTGGTTCTTTCCGGATTAATATTCTGAATAATTCCGACGATGTTGTCGAATTTTGCCGGTAACGAATCATAGATTTTGCGTTCTAATACAGGGGTGCGGGTGACGAAAATAATCAGGATTTCGTTGGTTTTAGCTCCTTGCCGGATTATTAGATGGCGTAAGTTGCCGGTATGATTATTCTCATTGTAAATCGATGCTTTGGTTAATTTTAACTTCTGTTTAATTGCCCAGCGAAGATCATCGAAAATTGGTGGATGTAATAGACACTTAGTGATATCAACAACCCGATGGCTGCCGCGCTGATAAAAGCCAATCTTTTGACCATATCGTTCTAAAGGAAATTGGGTTTTATTGCGGTAGTGAAAGGGAATTGACGGTGTGATAATAGGATATTGTTCAATATTAATATGTCCGATTCGACACAGTGATTCTAAAACATACTCGCTTTTTATTTTTAATTGCGATTGATAATTGATATGTTGTAATGAACAGCCACCACATACCGTATAATATTGACAAAGTGGTTGTGTACGCACTGGCGATGGCGTAATAATTTTTTTGATATCTGCGAGCCAATAATTATGCTTTCGGTCTTTAACTTTAACAATTAATTTGTCATCGGGAGCAGTATAAGGAACAAAAACTTTGATATTATTATAAGAGCAAATGCCGATACCTCCATAGACAACTTTCTCAATATTACATTCAAATTCATTGACCATAAAATGATAAAATATTTAGACTACCAAGAGGTTGTAACCTTTCGAATTATTTCTTGTGATAGTTTACTGATAGCTTGTTGTATTCCTTCATCTTCTTCTTTTGAGGCATCATAAATTATCCAGACCGAGACATTTTCTTTAATTAATATTTCGGGTTCGGCAGAAGTTTTATTTTCAACCATAATTTCTGCGGTGAGCGTAATTTTCCATTCAGTAACTTCTTGGTCAGCGGTATACGATTGTGGTGTTTTTTCGTAATTAGTAATCTTACATTCTAAAATTAAGTCAGCTTTATCTAATTGGGCAATCTGCAATGTCCGGTCTTTGGTAAAGTCAGTAATCAATTGTTCAGTGAGTAATTCAGCTAACCCGGGTTTAATTGTTAGGTTATTGACTACAGGAATAGCAATTGTTTTAATATTAGACGGTAATAAAATTTTAGTAGAATATCCGCAACAAGAAATTATGAAGGTAATCGAGAATATTAATTTTTTCATATCAAATTATAATGCTTAAAGAAGACAAAATGTCAATAACTAACGCTTATTGACAAAAACCAAAATGAAATTATTATAATAAAATATGAATGAGCAAAACCGAATACTATCAGCAATCGGATACATTCCGTTTTTATGCTTTTTGCCGATTTATCTTGCGCGCGAGGATGAGTTTGCCCAATTTCATGGCAAACAGAGTCTTGTGTTGTTTGTTTTATATATTCTGATTTCATTAGCATTATGGCTCGTCTCACGGATTTTCGGTGGCATTTTAGGTCATGTAATAATTATTGGTTTTATGTTTAAAGTGATTGGCTGGTTATTATATAATGTGGTTGGAGTTATTCTAGGCATCATATATATTATTCTTATTATTTTGGGATTCATATACGCAATAACCGGTAACCAGTGGGAGATTCCATTTATATCAAGCTTTGCTCAGAAAGTCAAAATTTAACATCTCAATACCCAAACAGCCAAACCAAAGCTGTAATAATATTCTGATAATTTATCTTATGTAAACTAACTCAGGAGCGGAAAGTAATGTTTTTTTGTTGAGCGTCTCCTCTTCTTATGGTTGAAATAACTCGTAATTCGGTGCTTCTTTGGTTATGGTTATATCGTGTGGATGACTTTCTTTTAAACCGGCATTTGTTAGACAAATAAATTTTGCTTTTCGTTGTAGTTCATTAATATTCTTTACGCCACAATAACCCATTCCGGCTTTAAAACCGCCAATTAACTGATAAATAACATCGCCAACTTTGCCTCGATAAGGCACTCTGCCTTCAATGCCTTCGGGCACAAATTTCTTTGCCTCTTCTTGAAAATATCTGTCGGCTGACCCTTTTTTCATGGCATCGATTGAACCCATTGCCCGATAAATTTTGTATCGTCTGCCTTCGTAAATAATTTCTTCACCGGGACTTTCTTCAGTCCCGGCAAATAAATTTCCAATCATTACGGTTGCGGCACCAGCTGCCAATGCCTTAACTACATCGCCAGAAAATCTGATACCGCCATCAGCAATTACTGGGATTTTATACCTGTTGGCAATTTTCGCACAGTTATAAATGGCACTAAATTGCGGGACGCCAATGCCGGCAATTACTCGCGTAGTGCAAATCGAACCTGGTCCAATGCCAACTTTTATCGCATCAATATCAAGTTTGATTAAATCTTTCACTGCCTCAGCAGTTGCAACATTACCTAAAATTAGTTTGGTATTTGGAAACTTTTTCCGTAACGCTTTTGCAGTATTAATCACTCCTAGTGAATGGGCGTGGGCAGTGTCAATAACCAAGGCATCAACTTCACTTTTTATTAATGCCGACGCGCGTTCGATCGTGTCTTTGCTTACGCCAACCGCAGCAGCAACACATAATCTGCCCATCGTATCAGTGGTTGAATGTGGATATTCGTATTTTTTTATGATATCTTTAACTGTAATTAATCCTTTGAGAATACCACGCTTATCAATTATTGGTAATTTTTCAATTTTATATTTTCTTAGAATCTTTTGTGCTTCATTGAGGGTAATACCAACATTAGCGGTAATCAAATTATCTTTGGTCATTACCTGTTTTATTTTGGTATTTACATCTGTTTCAAAAAGTATATCGCGTTTGGTTACAATTCCCACCAGTTTTCCTTGAACATCAATCACTGGTAGGCCAGAAATGGCATATTGTTCCATTAATCTTTTGGCATTTTGGATAGTATCATCTGGTTTGATCGTTATTGGGTTTAGAATCATACCGCTTTCGGCTCTTTTCACTTTGGCTACTTCGTTGGCTTGAATATCGATACTTAAATTTTTATGGATTACACCGATGCCGCCTAATTTTGCTAAGGCGATTGCCATTTTTGATTCGGTAACCGTATCCATTGCGGCACTGACTAATGGAATATGTAATTTAATACCACGGCAAAACATGGTTTGGGTATCAACATCTTTAGGTAAAATACTTGATTTTTGCGGAACAAGTAAGATATCGTCAAAGGTATATGATTTTTCTATTTTCATTTAACAAACCTCTCCCCTATTTTTAATCTTTACTTTTTAAGCTGTTTCTAAGAAAAAATTAATTTCCGGTGGTATTTTCAATGTCCAGAATACTGAACAATATTTATCACGCGAAAGTTCAAATGCTCGTTGTAAATCAGCATCGGACACTTCTTTATTTGTTCTGATTATTACATTGATTTTCGTGTATCTTTTAGGATGCTCATCAGCGCGTTCACCTTCAACTGTTACGGTCATTGTTTTTAGCTCACTCCTTTTTTTCTGAAGTATCGAGACAATATCAAATGCCATACAGCCGGCTAACGATACTAAGATTAAGTCGACCGGCTGGAAGCCGGTTTCGGTTCCTCCAACCTCGGTTTTCGTATCTAAGATAAAACTATGTTTATTGTCGTCTTTGGCAACAAATCTTAAGCCATCAATCCATTTCAGCTCTACCCGCGGCATTTATTGAGTTAATAATTCTTTAATCTTTTGTTCAAGATTACTGATATTTTCTTCACTGAACCCGACTTCTCTTAATGCCATGTTTCCTTTTTTATCAAATAAAATTAGTGTCGGAATTGCTTCAACTTGGTAATTATTAGCAATTTGTTTAT
>JBDRUR010000046.1:0-11076 GCA_039801485.1 Caldifarciminota bacterium | reverse complement strand
TTTTATTTACCGTAAAGGTAAATTTTATTTTAATGATATATAATATATAGACTAATTTTTTAATCAAAAGGTTTCACTAAATTTTTGCCAATAAATTGAAATTTTGGAAATTTGGCTGATGACGCACTAACCAGGGTTTTTTGTTAACATTATGAACTGGTTTGTTTAATTATTAAAACCTTATGGAATTTGTTATTGTTTTGATAGAAATAAATCCCGGGTTTTAGTTGCTGGTAATTAGTCTTATTTAATTTTTGACCAAGAATATTATATAAGCTATTTATTTTGTCGGTCTTTAATTGTTCAATTACCGGGTTTGTTCTTTCAGCAACACCAGGTGAATTATTGACAATTACCAGCATACTTTCGGCAGAAACATTATGCGTATCATAAGCATAAATTTTAACCCAATAGCTGCCGTTAGGAAAATCGGTTGTTCGCCAACAATTCGCCGCATCGCTTACTTCAATAATACTATCGCCATCAGTATTGGTGATAATAAAATAATAATTACGGTTATCATAATCTCCCTGTGTATAACAAGTATTATCGCGTTTATAGACAACCGAAACTAATGACGAACCGGAAGGAATCCGGCCACTAAAGATAAATGATAGTGTTTTTGAAACAGAAGATTGTTGACCGACGATTTCATATTCAATTTTTAACGGAATTAGTCGGTCCCAAACTGTGTCGCCAGTTGAAACACTGAATTTGTCATGGATTTTGGCAATAATATCCACATCACCAGTTAATGAATTAGGTGAAAGATATGTTGAGGTGTTATTCTGACAAAATGCGAATTTCTGGTTAGTTAAAGTATTCTCAAATTTTGGAGGTATCGTATCATAATTCGGTGATAACAAAATCAATGGATTAAAAATAAATGCCCAATCAGCAGTGGTCCAAGTTGCACCGCGGTCGCGGATTTTAGCAAAATGGAGATGATGAAAATGAACCGAGTCAACTGGCCAATACACTATGTAACCAATAAGTTCGCCAGCGGTAACAAAATCACCGACATTTTTGTGATATCTTGCTGAATCAATATGTGCGTATAAATAACCATCACAAGAATCAGTATAATTTAAAGACGAATCCGCAATGGCTAATCGCCAATAGATTGTGCCCCCAGTGGAAAGCCAGGCTTTTACATAACCAGTCTTGACCGCATAAACAGGAACGCCGGGCAATTCCGGCGAAAGAATATCAATACCAGGATGAAAGTATGAGCTACTTCCGTAACTCTGAAATTCAAACCAGTTATTACCAATCGGATGAAGGGAATCAATTGGTGCCAGAGGCCAGAATATTGTTTCTGGCTCAAATTGCGAATTTAAGTGCTGATAAGTATTATTATTAATATTTATCGCCTGATTGTCTTCTTGACTTAAAATCCATTCTCTTAAGTGTGTTTTGACTCTTATTCCGCTTGATATAACTTCGATATCCTGAATTTGTTCGTCGAATTGCTGGTAATAAGAACCCTGCTCAAATTCTAAATCGCCAGCTAACGAATAGATATAAACATTGAAATCAAGCAAAGGTCGCTGTTCAGTAATAAAAATAATTTTATTATCATTAAATTTGTTAAATACAATTTGCGCGTCAGGGGAATTTTTTGTCCATAATACTTGTTTTGAAGATATATCAATTAATGTGAAATGATTTCTCATCGTTACGCCTAAATATTTATTATTCTCAGAAAAGATAATGTGTCTAATTGCCGGTGAAATAAGATTTACCTCAAATATCTTTTTATTGGCTTGGTATAATCTAACACTATTGTCCGAAGCACAAGCAAGATATTCGTCATTGGCGGCAATGGTAAACAGTCCTTTGTCAGGAATCAACCCAATCAGTTCACCATCACCCGCAAAGATTTTTATGCCATCATTAGTGAGAATATAGAAATATTTACCTTGGCGCGCAATTTGGTAGTTATATAAATCGTTCAGACCCAATTCATTTATCAGTTGACCTTGAGCAGAATAAAATCTAATCCGGGCAAAATATTCACTTCTTTGAATATCAATATAATTATTTTCTAATTTCATGATTTCGGTAAACAGGAAAACAACCAGCAATGGCATTGGTTGGATATTAACAATATAATTAGCCGGTGTCAATGAGAAAAGATTATTGTAATATTAATTATTTTTGTTATAGTTTTATTTGATGAATAAGCTGGATTCAACGCCGGTGCTGGTTGCGATTATTCAAAGGAAAAAAGACTGGGACATTCTGAAAAAAGAACATTGGTATCGAATTCCGGTAAAAACTGCCCCAAAAATTTTAAATAAAGCAAAATTGATTGCATTTTATCAAACGAAAAGCTTTGGCAATGAGAAATATGCCGTAAATTACTATGCGCCGATTATAAAAGTTGAAATTACGAAACGCATCGCACTGTTGCCCGATGAACCAACCCATCTTCGAGCAAATGACGATTACTTTAAAATTACTATCGGTAACTTAACAAAACTTCCGAAACCGATTCCCAGTTTACGTTGGCGACGGATAACTTTTATCCCAACAACTTTCGGAAGATTGATGAATGCAACTGAAATTAATGATTTATGGTGCACAAGTATCATCGAAGATAAAATGTATCAATATTTAAAAAAAGAATATATTAATCCTGAACGTCAGTATTTTGTTTATGACACCGAAGAACCTTATTGTCTTGATTTTGCAATCTTTTGCAAAGACGGGAAAATTGATATTGAGTGCAATGGCGAGCGATATCATTTAACAAAACAAGCGGTGGCAAAAGACCGCACACGTAACAATGATTTAACCAGTTCTGGCTGGTCAATCTTACGGTTTTCCGGTAAAGAAATACATTCTGATGTAAAAAATTGCATCAAGAAAATTAAAAAAACAATTAGGCGATTAAAAGGCATTGAATAAAAATCTCATATTAACATATATATTATGCGTAGAAAAGAAATAAAGAAAGAAATTAGAGCCCGATACGCAAAAATCGCAAAACATAAGATATCTTGTTGTGCTACTTCATCATCTTGTTGCGGTAGTAATGCGGCAATAGAAATCAGCAAAAAGATTGGCTATTCAGAAAAAGAACTAAAATCAGTTCCTATCGATTCTAATTTAGGACTCGGCTGTGGTAATCCAATTGCCTTGGCAAATTTGAAAAAAGGCGAGACTGTGCTTGACTTGGGTTGTGGCGCTGGCTTTGATTGTTTTTTAGCAGCAAATAAAGTCGGCAAAAAAGGTAAGGTAATCGGTGTTGATATGACTGCTGAGATGATTACAAAAGCCCGGAATAATGCGACAAAAAACAAGTTTAACAATGTTGAATTTCGACTCGGTGAAATTGAGAACCTACCAGTTGCAGATAACTCAGTTGATGTGATAATATCAAACTGTGTTATAAATCTCTCACCGGATAAAAAACGGGTCTTTAAAGAGGCATATCGAGTATTAAAACCTAACGGCCGATTAGTAATCTCTGACATTGTATTACTAAAAAAACTTCCGACGCCAATTAGAAACTCAGTTGAAGCGTATATCGGATGTGTTGCCGGCGCAATGCTTAAAAATGATTATGTGACAACAATAAAATCCGCAGGTTTTCGTAATGTTAAAATCTTAAACGAAAAATCTTTCTCATTCAATTGGGTAATAGAGCCGAAAAAAGCAGTTAATTTTAACTTAGCTGATCAACTAAGAAAAAAGTCAGTTGACGCGATTGTAAGTATCACAATATCAGCAATCAAACAACCTTAAAAGTTTAATCAATAACAATAACTTTCCGGGTCAGTCTTGTATTAGCTGATTCGACTGTAATAAAAAAAATCCCTTTTTCAGAAATACTGATGTTTAGCCGCTCTTGATAAGGTAAATACACTTCTTTGATCAGCTTGCCAAGTGGTGCTATCATATAAAAGTCGATAACCAGATTCAAGCATCCAGGTTTGTCCAGTTGTTGAATAGATTGATCTGATATTGCGGTCAATTGGTTGATTGCTAAAACAATAAAATCGATAGCCACCAGTATTTAGCGCAATACCATTGGCGAGCATTAAATTATTAATATTAAAATTTGGTTGCGGGATAAAGTTCAACCCGTCGGTCGAATGGGCGTGCCAATTATAATTTTGTGGGGCACCGCTACCAATATAAATTTCATAATTGTTATTTAATAATAAAATATGCTTAGTCCGTCAAGAAGTTTAGTTTTGTCTTTAACAACTAGCTAAAACCTATTGACTTAATCAGATATAAAAATATAATATATATTTAAGCCGAAAAAACTTCTATGAAGAATAATCACTTGGATAATTTGATATTATTGCTAAATAAAATTAAAAAACGAGTGGACATATTAAAGTCAACTCCGATTGAGCAAGTTAAATTACAACCATATCAATTTGAAAAACAGATTGATGAAGTAAAAAAAATATTAAATGAACCATTATTAATCGAATACTTGGGCACAAGTAAATTGTCCGAGGAACTAAAAGCATTTGTTCAGCAGCAAACAAACGAAATCAATAAATATAAAGAAGAATATCACTTTCAAATTGGGACAAAATTAAAAGAACAGTTTCAAGGTTTTGGCGAAATTAAGGGTCAGTTGCCGATATTACGCGTAAAGTTTTACACAATCGCATTTGATTTTAATAACGGTGAAGCATTGATCTGGTGGGGACCGGAAAAGGAACTGATTAGAAAAGTTGCTCTCGATTTAACAACTATCACTCAAACAGTTAAGTCATTCGATGAAAGTCTTAAAAAAATGTGGCCCAAGATTGACGATTTTTATAACACCATTAAATTAGCATACGAGCGCAATACCAAGATAAATAATTTACCTGATGGGACCAAGGTCAATCTATTAGATATCTTGGCTGAATGCACATTGTTAATTCAAAATAAGAATTTCAAGATCAATCCAGTCAAAAATCATTTTACCGAATATTCGCGTATTCAGTTTAGTTATGATTTGTATTGTTTAAAAACTGCCAGTAATTTAATGAACAAGATACAATTGTCAGTTGCAACTTTTGCGATTACTGAAAAAAAGGAAAAGTCGATCTGGGTGCCGGATAACGAAACCGGTGAAGGCACCTATTATCAGACAATTGCGATTAAATAGTTTTATGGACAAAAGCGAAGCACTATTTATTATCAATAAATTAGGCAGCAGCGGAACACCGCCCGAATACGGCATTGAGAGTTTTACGATTGGTTTGGACCGTTATTTAGCAGTGATTGAACAAGAATATTTAGATGGCATATTAAAAAAATATCACCTGTCGTCATTTAAGCTGGTTGTTGGTAATTATGGTGGCGGTAAAACCCATTTCTTATATTGTGTCCGCAATATTGCTTTTCGGCATGGCTATGTGGTTGTTTATGTCGCCTTAAACCCGACTGAATGTCCGTTTGATAAGTTAGAACTGGTTTACAAGCAAATTGTTAATAACATTCAAATACCACCGGCAAGAAGCAATGGTTTTGCTTTGCCAATTACTGGCATTGAGGCGTTTATTGATAACTGGTATCAATCCGTAAAGAAAAAAATTAATAATCTCAATGCCATCGGTGATTACTTAAATATATTAAAAGGTGTTGAGAGTATCAGTTTCCTTAATGCGATCAAGTCGGCTTTTTTTAATATTGCTACTGATAACTTCGAAGAATATCAATCAGTAATTCAATATCTCAAGGGCGAAGAGATTTCCAAAGAGGTTAGAGCCCGCTATCGGATATCAGAACATATTGATAAGTCAACTGCCTTTCGCATGATTCGTAGTTTGATTCAATGGGTCCATCTTATTGGTTATCACGGCGTCATTTTTCTATTTGATGAAGCGGAGCGCGGTATCTCAATGTCCAGTTCCAAAGATAAGCGTAAGGCATTGGATAATTTACGACAAATCATCGATGAATGTGGTAATAGTCGTCTGCCCGGGGCAATGTTTTTTTATGCGATTCCGGATGAAAACTTACTCTTAGAAGGTTCCGGTGGTGTCTATGAAGCATTAAAACAACGGTTGCGTAGTGTCTTTTCGCAAATCAACCCCTTAGGAGTAAAGATCAATTTAGAAGAATTAGGCATCGCGCCTGAAGATTTTCTAATCCAATTAGGCGAAAAACTTACTACCATCTTTCAAACCGCTTATTCCTATAAAATCGATGACAAGATCAAAGAAGAATTAATTACCCATTTAGCCACCGAATCTGCCAAAGCATTTGGCTATGATATTAGTTACCGCCGATTGTTTGTTGTTAGTCTGATTGAAGCATTACAAAAAATCAAAAACGACCCAAAGCAATTGGAATCAATTATTCAAGGTAAAGAAGTTTCAAAATTGCTTAGAACAACCAGTAAGAAACTCGAAAGCCAAACTAAAGAAGAAGTTGAAAGTTCAGAATTTTAACGCAACAAATTCAGCCGTGGAAAATTATCAGCGAGTTTCGCATCCGGTTTTTGGCAGCGGACAATTGTTGTCAATCAGAAAATCGTCGGTTGGTATTCAGATTGAGTGCTTAGTAAAGTTCGATTCGGGTCTGCAACTTTGGATTCCAGCATCAAGACTTTCGGGTTTAGCGCAGGAATTAACCGAGTTCGTTCCCACTGGCGATACCGCTCTTAAAGGTGAAGCATTAAAAATTAAGGCTCATCGTATGATTGAGGCATTTCGTTTAGGCATTGTGCCAACCCAAGATGTTATTGATTTTACATTTGGCCGAGAACGAGAAATCAATTTAATCAATTCGGCATTAACCAGTTTGCGTAACGGATTTGGTGGCGTTATTACCATTGAAGGCGAATACGGAACCGGTAAATCTCATTTGCTTGAATACCTGCGGGCAATCGCCCTAAAGAAAAAATTCTTAGTAAGTTTAGTTGAACTATCGACCGAAGAAACCTTGCCGGCACGTCCCAAAAGAATCTATCGGGAACTGATCGCTAATTTGAGATTTTATGCTGACGAACAAGAGTCAAGAAATCATAGTTATGTTGAAGGAGGCTTTCGTGATTTTTTGCGCAACGCCTTAAAATATTACAAGGCGCCAAATTATCTTGGCATTAAAGACCATATCTTCTTTGCCCCGGTCTTATCCAAACTTGCAAAAATCGAGGAAGATAGTTTAAAATCTGAGGTATTTTGGCAGTGGATCGAAGCTGAAAGCACGAAGGAATATGCCGTCGGTACCAAAACAACCGAACAATTTCAAGCACCGTATCGAATACCCGGTGGTTGGAAAATTCCGGCGCTGTACGACTTCTCAACCGCCGCTGATTTCTATTGTTATCTAATCTCTGGACTTTCTTATCTTAGTCGCAATCTTGGTTATAATGGGCTGGTGATACTATTGGACGAAGTTGAAACAGTGGCTTTTGGTTGGAGCGAACTATATTATGAACGCGGCATCAATTTTTTGGAAGGGCTAATCAAAACCGCACAAAACGACCCGATGCTTAAAAAAATCAATCCTCAGATGATGCATAATCAAGTAAGACCGACACCATATATTTACAAAGATGCCTATCTCTTATTAGTTTTGGCAATGACCCCAGAACCACTGGCAATGAGGCTAAAAAACTTGTCTCGCAATCATCTTAATTTATCTTTGCTTAAGGTTGAGCACTTGAATGCTTGTTTTGAAGCACTAATAAAATACTATACAATTGCCTATCCGACTTTTAATCTTTCAGCAACAACGAAAAATCAGCTCTTACACAATGCCCTGAAATATCAAGACCAAGGGATACGATTTTTTATAAAATACGTTGTTGAAAGCCTTGATACCTTGAGGATTAGTCGTAAATCAAAACTGCCAAGATAAACATTAGTTTATATTTAATCTATGGCAAATATCAAAGAACTATTACCGCGGACATATTTTCCATTTTTTAGTCGTTTTGGTAAATTGACCGAGGTCCAAGAAAAAACCATTCCTGAGATTATTGCCCAAAAAGATGTGCTGGTCGTATCACCAGCCGCATCCGGCAAAACCGAAGCAGTTGCGGCACCAATGATTGAAAAAGCCCTGCAGGCAAAGCCAACATCCTTAGCAATTATCTATATTTCACCAACCCGAGCACTGGTTAACGACCTATATCGCCGTTTAATTGATCCGATAACTTATCTGGGACTTAAAATTGACCGAAAGACCGGCGATTATCCAACTATCAATGAGAAAAATTTACCTTTTATGATACTAACCACGCCCGAGTCATTTGACTCAATGCTCTGCCGACATCCAAAAATATTTACCAACCTTTCGGGTGTAATCCTTGATGAACTGCACTTATTAGATAATACCCCCAGAGGCGACCAATTACGAATTCTATTATCCCGATTAGAAAGATTAAGAGCAAGTGTTGGTTGTAAGCAGAAATTAAGTTATGCGGCATTATCCGCAACTGTCGACGATTTAACAATGGCGAATCGTTATTTTCCGGTTATCAATAACATCAGCGTTATTTGTGTGAAAAATCAACGGGAGATTGAATATCAACTAATGCCGGCAAGTAAAAATTATCTATCAAAACTTATTAGTTATTTTCTTGAAAACGATTTTAGAAAAATCCTTTGGTTTTTTAATGCGCGCAGTTTGGCCGAAGGTTTTTTACAGACACTTAAGCAAAAGAAATGTCCTTACCCAATCTGGGTTCATCATTCATCGTTAGCCCGAAAAGAACGAGAGCAAATCGAATATTTAATGACGCACGAACCGCGCGGTATCTTATGTGCGACTTCAACCTTAGAACTGGGCATTGATATCGGTGATATCGATTGTGTTGTCCAGTTCCGACCGCCATTTAATATTAGTTCTCTGCTTCAACGGATTGGACGCGGAAACCGAAAAAAGAATTATATCTATGCGATTGGTATCTATACCTCGTTAATTGATAAAATCCTTTTTGAACTATTTTTTGAGTATGCCAAAGCCGGTATCTTATTTGAACATAGTTATATGCCGAGTTTGTCAGTTTTACCACAACAGATTTTTTCTTATGCGTTTCAACGAAGACGAGTTGGCTTGACAATCAATGCCTTTAATAAAATCACCGCCACCTATGATTCAAGTTTATCTGAGATTAACCAAAAGATTCTAAACCATTTAATTAGTCAAAATTACTTACGAGCAATAAAATCCGGTATATATAATTTAACTGAAAAACTTGAAAAGAAACTTGAATATGGCAAGATTCATTCCAATATTCAAGAGAAGAGCTTTGGTAGCTATTCGGTTTACAATGCCGAAACCAGGACTTTTTTAGGCAATGTCTATTATTTAAGTGAACGATTTATCCTGGGTGGCAAAACTTACCAATTATTGCGCATTGAAGAAAAAGAAAGAAAAGTCTTTGTTCGATATTTAAAAGAAGCAACTGGCACGACCAAAGTATTTGAAGGCACCGGCACAATCGGTTATCACTATCGCTTAATTCCTCGGCTGTTAAAAAAAATGTTTCCGAGATTTGCTGATGAGATCAACGGATTTCCCTATTTTATTGAAAATAAACAACTACATATCATTCACTTTTTAGGTGGGCTTTACACTTCAATTCTAAAAAATGCGCTTATCAAAGAAGGCTATAAAATTACCGATGTTGCCGGGATGATGTTTATCCTGCCAGTTGAAAAATCAGCACCAATCAGTTTTCCAATTCCCTCAGAAACAAGTATCAGAAGTGTAATCGAAGAGAACATTTTCCAACTTGAAGACAATCTTGGCTCTGGTGCCTTTTTTAGATATCTACCCAAAGATTTACAAATTGAAGACCATTATCGGGCATTAGATATCGCAGGCCTACTCGAATTTATCAAATCCCAGCCACTGACAAAGATTAGTTCAGAAATGTGGCTAAATTTGGAAAACAATCAAGAATCGATAACAGACACACAAGGCACTGAAGAAAAATAATATCGGATTAGACAGATAAACAAATAGCAAAGGTTTTTGTGAGCCAAATACATGGTAATTACTAAAAAATTTAGTGAAACCTTTTTATAATGAAATGCATCTATATATTATATAGCATTAAAAAGAATTTGCCTTTACCGTTAAACTAAAAAGGCAAGCCTGAGACATACCCCGAATGCACTCAGGAAGTAAGACCTAGTCTCGGAAAAGTTCTCAGAATCAGAAAATGATTAACGGTCAGCATGAGATGATAAGTCTAAGAGAGTCAAGGATTCGGGATGACTGTCAGGATATATTTCAGGTAGGAAGGCAGAAACAAGTTCAGGATAGGGGAGAGCATCGTCTTCAGCATCGTACTCAGAAAGGCATCAAGGACAGAATAAAGGATTAGGTTATGAACTTGGGCAGCCAATTTTCCAAAGCCGAAAATATTTTAATAAACAAACTGGCGGAAAATTAAAAAAATATACCATATAATTTCAATATATCTCAAAAATCTAAATTTAAATTAAATTATGTCGTTTATTAAAATTAAACCGCTTTTTAGTTTCTTACTCAATCTTCATTTTCAATTGCTGAATTTTATTTGTTCCGATATGCATCGTCAAGTTGTCGCCAAACTCAACTAATCTTATTAGCAATCTTTTGATACGAAAGCGAATTCTTATATCTTTATAATTGTTTTTTTCTTCTCTTGTGATTAACCGCCCGAAATCGAGTATTGATATCATACCTTTTATGCATTTTGTCACCAATTCGATCTTTGGTAACTAATTTTGTTATCAGCATAAAATAGTTACGCTTCAATGAAATAACCTTCATTTATTGATGTCTTGACAACATGCATTATCTAAGTAAAATTTAACTTTTAAGAGAAGAAAATGAGATATTGGTGTTTGTCGACATCTTTGCAAAATTGGATGATATGCAAAGAAAACCAAGTTTGGGGTATGGATTTTAGATATTTTATAACCTTGCGTGATTTTGTGAGTAAAGGCGACAGAGCTGTAGTTTACGTTCATGGTGGTAAATTTGTTTCAATCATAGAATTTATAGATAAATATTTCTATAGCGAAGAAGATTTGGGATGGACTAAAGGAAAATCGAAATATTTATATCCATATCGAATAAAATTTAAAATATTATTTGAAAGTAAAAATC
>JBDRUR010000045.1:0-11783 GCA_039801485.1 Caldifarciminota bacterium | reverse complement strand
TGAGATATACTCGTAATGACAAATAGAAGATATATTCGTTTCGTAATGAAAGGAAAAATGCTCTGACGACATAGAGAGTTTTTACAAAAAGCCAATGCGTTCTTTAAAGTCTAATCCTTAACCCGCTCCTTTATCCTATCCTTAACCTGTTTCTGACGACGCTTCTGAAATCGATGCTCTCCCCTATCCTGAACTTGTTTCTGACTTCCTGTCTGACGCCTAGCCCAACATCTATCCATTACCTTTAACTCTCAATGATTTATCATCCCAGGCTAACCGCCAATCTTTCTCTGATTTTTCCAACAATTCCGTGCCCGAATCTTACTTCCCGAGTGCATTCGGGGTATGTCTCAGGCCTGCCTTTTTTAGTTTAGTCGTAAAGGTTAATTCTATTTTAACGCTATATAATATATAGACGATTTTTTTTATAAAAGGTTTCGCTAAATCTTAATATTGAAAATTTTTATTTGTTAATATTACTTGCTTGGTTGCCAGACAAATTTCCCATTCTTATTAATATAGCCCCATTTATCATTAATTTTTACTTGGGCAATATCTCCTTGAAATTCCAATGCTTGGTCAAATTGGGGACTAATAACTATTTCGCCTTGTTTATTAATATAGCCAAATTTATTATTAAGTTTTACAACTGCCAGTCCTTCAGAAAAATCATCTGCCCAATCAAACTGGGGGTTAATAACATATTTCCCAGTTTTATCAATATAGCCCCAAAGTTTGCCACTTTTTACTCTGGCGATATTTTCGGCAAAGTCTCCGGCATCGTCGAACTTAAATCCGATAACAATCTTGCCTTTTTTATTAATATAGCCATACTTATCGTTATATTTTACAACTGCCAGACTATCTGAGAAATTACCTGCCCAATCAAATTGGGGTTTTATGACATATTCACCCAAGCGATTAATAAAACCATACTTATCTTTTACTCTAACTACCGCAACCCATTCTGAGAAATCACCCGCCCAATCAAATTTGGCATCAATAACCTGTTTGCCGGTCTTGTTGATAAAACCATAATATTTACCAACATTTACCCAGGCTAATCCTTCATAAAAGTTTCCAGCATTCTGATATTGGCTTTTGATAATTTCGTTGCCATTTTTATCAATATAATACTTCTTATCTTTCTTGATAACTTTTGCCAAACCCTCAGAAAAGTTTTCAACCCAGTCATATGTTGGTCCAATATAGAAATGGCCATCTTTATCAATAAATCCCCATCGGTCATCAACACATACCCCAGCAAGCCCTTCGGAAAAATTCCAGGCATTATGATATCGGGGTTTAATAACAACTTTGCCGGTCTTATCAATATAACCATACTTATTATTCTGTTTTATTGGGAAAAGAACCGGCCTGTTTGCTTTGGCAAAAAGCATTAAAATAAATAATGCCAATGCGACACTAATTTTTCTCATTGGGCTAAACCGTTATCCTCTTTATTTGCTGATGGTTGAGTTTCAACAAATTTCTCTTTGATTATCGATTTTATGGTTTCAAGTGCAATCTGCATTTTATCTTTTCTACCGCCGCCTTCAGCCAAATCCGCTCGGCCACCACCACCGCCTTCAAGATGGCTACCAATGATCTTTGCTAATTCGTTTGCCGGCATCTTGTCTTTAATATTTTCGCTGACAAACACAATATATCTAATGCGTTCCTCGTCCTTTTTACCACTGGCTAATAAACCGCAGATATTTGCTAATTTTTTCTGTTTTATTTTATCGGTTATTAACCGCAAGTCAGCGATTTCGAAATAGTCGTAAATTTTAAATAATAATTTAATTCCGCTAATCTCTTGAGCACCATCAAGTAGTTCTTTGGTTTCATTGTCAATGATTTTACTTATTAAGATATCAACTTTCCGCACTAATTCTTTCTGTTTAAGAAACAACTCATCAATCTTACTAATTAAATCTTTATCAGTAGCTGTGAGTTTTTCGTTTAGTTCGTTTAAAACCATTCGTTCATTTTTTATTTGTTGGTATGCCGATTTACCGACTAAAGCCTCAATACGTCTAATTCCAGCGGCAATTGATGTTTCCGAGATTATCTTAAAATTACCGATTTCACCGGTTCGGCGTAGATGCGTACCACCACATAGTTCCATTGAAAAGTCACCGATTTTTAAGACATTGACCCGTTCACCATATGCTTCGCCAAAAAATGCCAATGCCCCCATTGCCTTTGCCTCATTAATTGGGACATTTCTTAAATGTTCTACCTTAATGTCTTCAATAATTTTCGTATAAACTAAGGCTTCAATTTGATTTAGTTGTTCCCGACTTAGGTTTGTTGGGCAAGTAAAGTCAAAGTGTAATCGACCCGGCTGTACTAACGAACCTTCTTGTTTGACAAAGTCACCGATAATTTTTCGCAATGCCGCATGCAAAAGATGGGTCGCGGTATGGGCACGTTCAATCTCCCGTCGCCGTTCTTTATCAACAACCGCATGCACAGAAATTGGATTGTCAAGATAAACGCCGGGTTGTAATTCGCCTTTAATCAATTTTACTTTTGACCAGCGGTGTTTATTTTTGTAATAACTGTCAATAACTGCTAACTCAAAATTCTCACCGATGATTTTACCGGTATCACCAACTTGGCCACCGGCTTCGGCATAAAATGGCGGGTCTTGTAAAAAAACCTCCCAGGTTTGATTATCCAGCTGTTGAACAATTAAAATCTGAGTATCAATTTCATCATATTGATAACCACAGAAATCTTCGTTCTGTTTACTTAAGGCAGTTTCCATTGCATCAGTAATCTTTGACTTAACATCAACAACTACTTTTCGTGAACGTGCTTTCTGTTTTTCCATTTCTTGTTCATAACCTGCCAAATCCAAAGTAAAGTTACCTTCTTGTGCCAGTTCTTGGGTTAACTCGATTGGCACCCCAAAAGTATCATGTAATCTAAATATCTCAATACCCGGAATAGTTTTGGTCTTTTGGTATTGTTCAGTTAATTCTTGCCAGCGCACTAAGCCAGCAGCAATCGTATTTAGAAATCGTTCTTCTTCGGCTTTGATAATTAAACTAATTGTCTCTCTTTTTGCAACCAGTTCTGGATACCATTGTCGCATGAGTTCAACAATCTCGCTTGATAATCGATAAAGAAACGGCTCTTCAATGCCAATTTTATAGGCAAAGAGTAACGCCCGTCGCAAAATACTCCGAAGCATATATCCCCGACCCTCATTTGATGGAATAGCACCATCACCAATTGCAAAAGTCAAAGCCCGACAATGGTCAGCTGCGGCATAATATACTACCCGATTCTTATCATTTAGTGGTGAATTAAGAATCTTGCTTAGGCTTTTAATAATCGGCACAAATAAGTCGGTCTCAAATATTGATTTTTTTCCTTGGGAAACCATGCATAATCGTTCCATCCCCATACCAGTATCAATTCCGCGATTTTTTAATGGTAAAAGTGTCCCATCAAGTTGCATATCATACTGCGGAAAGACAATGTTATAGACCTCAAGGAACCGTTCACAATCACAACCTGGGGCACAACTCTTTTTACCGCAACCAAACTCTTCGCCCATATCATAATAAATTTCCGAACACGGACCACAAGCCCCAACTGCACCGGCCGGTCCCCAAAAATTATCTTCTTTGCCTAAACGATAGATCCGCTGGGCGTCTAAGCCAACATCTTTTAACCAAATTTCATATGCTTCGTTATCTTCTTCGTAAACCGAAACATAGAGCCGTTGTTGGTCTAATTGCACAACTTGGGTTAAATATTCCCAAGCCCAAGGAATCGCCTCTTTTTTAAAATAATCGCCAAAAGAAAAATTGCCAAGCATCTCAAAGAAAGTGCAATATTTAATTGATTTGCCCACTTGTTTCAAGTCACTTGCCCTTAAACACTTCTGAATCGAAGTCGCCCGTTTGTAGGGTAATGGCACTGAACCAGCAAAGAACGGTTTGAACTGCACCATACCAGCACTGGTAAAAAGTAAGGTTGGGTCATCTTTCGGTATCAATGATGAACTGGCAACAATCTTATGTTCTCGCTGGGCATAAAAATCTAAAAATGTTCGTCTAATGTCTCGATGATTCATAACAAATCCGAAATGTTTAATACCGATTTAATAATCGGATATGAAAATCCTCTTCTGACTAATAAACCATATAATCGCTGTTTCTTTTCTAATGGCGAAAGTCTCCGATAACGATGTTGATATTTCTCAATTAATCGCTGACAGGCACTTACTTCTTGGGTATGATTGATTTGATTGAGGATTGATTTGGCATCAGTATCAGCGATACCTTTTTTGATTAGTTCCGCAAATATTAGCCTTTTCCCCTTCAATGCCAACTGAAGTCGATCAGTGGCAAATGATAAGGCAAATTTATTATCGTCAACCAACTTTAATTTTTTCAAATCATTAATGACATCGTTGATAATATTGTCAGCAAAATTTTTTGACCGCAGTCTTGTGACAAGTTCCTTTTCAGTTCGCATCCGATAAGTTAGTAGTCGGTAGGCATAATTTTTTGCTTTCTGCTTTTCAACTTGATAGATTAATTTATCAAGTTCTTTTTGTGAAATCTCTTGTTTATCATATAGACCAAGTAACGACAAGGTCTCCTTATCAACACTAAAGGCATATTTGTCGTTGATATAAATTGATGTGCGTTCAGGATTTTTTCTTTGTGGTTTTAACTTGACCTTCATCACTTCGTTTCTTTTCTTTTTGTTCGGCATAAAGAATATCAAGCAATTTCTCTTCGATTTTTTTAGCGATATCCGGATTTTGTTCTAAGAATTCAACCGCGTTTTCCCGTCCCTGGCCAATTTTCGTCTCGCCAAATTGATACCAGGTACCGGATTTTTCGACGATATTATGCATTACGCCTAAGTCAATTAATTCACCCATTCGGGAGATGCCTTTACCATAGATAATATCGAACTCGGCCTCACGAAATGGCGGTGCCAATTTATTTTTGACAACTTTAACTTTTGTCCGACTGCCGATGATATTTTCGCCTTTCTTAATTGTGCCAATACGTCGGATATCGAGCCGAACACTGGCATAAAATTTTAATGCTAAACCACCGGGGGTTGTTTCTGGATTACCGAACATCACGCCAATCTTTTGTCTGATTTGATTAGTAAAAATAGCACAAGTCTTCGATTTACTAATCACCGCTGATAATTTTCTCAGCGCCTGCGACATTAACCGTGCCTGAATACCGATATAAGAATCCCCCATCTCGCCTTCAATTTCCACTCGCGGCACTAATGCTGCGACCGAATCAATGACAAATACATCAAGACTGCCAGAACGTGTTAACGTCTCAGCAATTTCCAATGCTTGTTCACCGGTGTCCGGTTGGGCAATAAAAAGATTATCCAAATCAACCCCTAATGACCGGGCATAATTTACATCCAAGGCATGTTCGGCATCAATAAAAACTGCAGTGCCACCTTGCTTTTGAACTTCAGCAATAACTTGCAGGGCTAAAGTTGTCTTACCCGATGCTTCGGGCCCGAATATTTCACAAACACGGCCCCGGGGAATACCACCAATACCTAAGGCATAATCTAAGCCAATCGAGCCGGTTGGGATCACGTCGGTTTGGACTTTAATTTCGGTCTCGCCTAAACGCATGACCGCGCCTTTGCCAAATTGTTTTTCAATCTGAGCAATGGCTGCCTTTAATGCTTTAATTCTTTCCTCTTCTGTTGCCATATTCACCTCACACTAATCATCTTTAGTATAAAGCCGATATTCAGATTGTCAATACCATTATTGTTAAATTGACATTTAGCGCAATTGAATTATAATATAATATCCAATGAACAACAAAGACTTTATTTTCGTAAAGGGCGCGCGAGTTCATAATTTAAAGAATATTAATGTTAAAATACCAAGAAACAAATTAGTCGTCATCACCGGTATTTCCGGGTCCGGAAAATCATCGTTGGCCTTTGATACCATTTATGCTGAAGGTCAACGGCGGTATATCGAGTCATTATCTGCCTATGCGCGGCAGTTTCTTGGCATGCTTGACAAACCAGATGTTGATTATATTACTGGTTTATCGCCGGCAATCGCCATTGAACAACGAACCGCAGCAAAAAATCCGCGATCTACGGTTGGCACCGTAACCGAGATATATGATTATTTGCGAGTGCTTTTTGCTCGTATCGGCATTCCATTTTGCCCAGAATGTCACAAACCAATCTCATCGCAAACCATCGACCAAATCGTTGATACCATCCTCGCTTATGAAAATCAGTCAATAATTATCTTAGCCCCGATTGTTCGTGGACGCAAAGGCGAATACAAAGAACTCTTAGATAAAATTAGACGAAAAGGCTATCTCCGCATCCGCGTCGATGGAAAAATCTATGAAATTGATAATGTGCCACTATTGGAAAAATACCAAAAGCATAACATTGAAATTGTCATTGACCGTTTATTTATCAATCTCACTAAGCAAGCATCGGAAGAGCAGATTAAATTACGAAAGCGGATTGCCGATTCAGTTGAACTAGCGATAAAAGAAGGACAAGGATTAGTGATTATTGCCCGCAGTGATGAACAAACCGCAAATGACCAAACGGCCGAAAGAATTTTTTCAACCTCTTTTGCCTGTGTTGATTGTGGATTCAGTTACGGCGAAATATCACCGCGGTTGTTCTCATTTAATGCGCCTTATGGTGCTTGCCCGGCGTGTCATGGCCTTGGTATTAAAATGGAAATTGATGAGCAAAGAGTAATCGCCGACCCTAATTTAAGTATCATTGATGGCGCAATTGCCTCCTGGGGCGAAGTTACCAGCCGATGGTTTCTTTCAGTATTGGAAGATTTAGCAAATACCTACGATTTTGACCTCAATACCCCTTGGAAAAATCTACCCAAGCAAATCAAGAAAATTATTATTTATGGCACCGAAGATGGCTCATTTGAAGGTGTAATTCCCCATATTATGCGATTTTATAAAGAAACTGAATCTGATGCCATCCGTGAATGGGCAGAAAAGTTTATGTCAATTCTACCTTGCCCGGTCTGTAATGGCACCAGGCTCAAAAAAGAAGCGCTGTCAGTAAAAATTAATAATGTTAATATCGCCGAGTTATGCCGAATGTCAGTTGAACAAGCATTGGACTTTTTTACCAACCAAATCAAATTAACTGAAAAAGAAAGTTTAATCGCCAAAGAAATCATTAAAGAAATTACCCGCCGACTACAATTTTTGATGTCGGTCGGTCTTAACTATCTAACTTTAGACCGACGGGCTGATACCCTGGGCGGTGGCGAAGAACAACGAGTGCGACTAGCAACTCAGATAGGTTCCGGCTTAGTTGGTGTTGTCTATATTCTTGATGAACCCAGTATCGGCCTGCATCAACGAGATAATCAACGATTGCTCAACACCTTAAAAGAATTAAGAGATTTAGGAAATACCGTAATTGTGGTGGAACATGATAAAGAAACAATTGAAACTGCCGATTATGTCATTGATTTAGGTCCTGGTGCTGGTGAACAAGGTGGTTATGTTGTTGCCACCGGTAGTCCGAAACAGATTATGAAAAATCCCAAATCACTCACCGGCGCATACTTAAATGGCAAAAAGTCAATTCCGGTTCCCAAATATCGTCGGCAACCAACTGATAATTACATCATAATTAAAGGCGCTCGTGAAAACAATCTCAAGTCAATTGATGTTAAAATCCCATTAGGACTTTTTGTCTGTATTACTGGGGTTTCTGGCTCAGGCAAAAGTACGTTAATTTTTGATATCCTATACAACAAATTAGCCGAAAAGTTCTATAATTCCAAAGTTATCCCGGGTGCTCATCAAGCAATCCTAAATATTAATAAAATTGATAAGGTGATTAACATTGACCAATCACCGATTGGTCGCACGCCGCGTTCTAATCCGGCAACCTATACCAACCTTTTCACCCCAATTCGCGAACTGTTCGCGAAAACAAAAGAAGCCCGGATGCGCGGATATAAACCTGGCAGATTCTCATTTAATCTTTATGGTGGCCGATGTGAAGCATGCCAAGGAGATGGTATTATTAAAGTTGAAATGCATTTCTTACCACCGGTCTATATTCCCTGCGAAGAATGCAAAGGAAAAAGATATAATCGCGAGACTTTAGAAATTAAATACAAAGGCAAAAATATCTACGATGTTTTAAATATGTCAGTAAATGAAGCCTACGAATTTTTCTATAATATTCCAGCAATTAAACGCAAATTAGAATTGTTAAAAGATGTCGGTTTAGGTTATATTAAACTTGGCCAACCAGCACCAACGCTCTCTGGCGGCGAAGCCCAACGGGTGAAAATTTCTAAAGAACTATCTAAAATCGGTACCGGTAATACCTTGTATCTATTAGATGAACCAACTACTGGCTTACATTTTGAAGATATAAAAATGCTGTTGGCGGTATTAAATCGTTTAGTAGATAAAGGTAATACCGTTGTGGTTATTGAACATAATTTGGAAGTGATTAAGTGTGCTGATTGGGTGATTGATTTAGGTCCAGAAGGTGGTGACAAAGGCGGTGAGATTGTTGCTCAAGGACCACCAGAACAAATTGCCAAGGTTAAAAATTCTTATACCGGACAATACCTAAAAAACTTGTTGCCATAACTATGAAAAATCAGTATGCGCGGGCATAATAAATGGTTATTTCAGTATCCTTACCACAAACAATACATTTGCCCGCATTTGATAAATTTTTTCCTTGATTATCAATCGGTATTACCCGCGGTGTTGTTTTGGTCTTATCAATTATTTCGTTTTCACAATCCTGACTGCCACACCAAAATACTTTTATAAATCCGGGATTTTCAGCTATTTTCTGATTAAACTCATCAATTGATGTTGCTGAAGATATCTTGCGCTGTAACACATCCCTTGCTATTTTCAACATATTACTTTGGATGTCTTTTAATAATTTATCAACAGTCGCGATTATTTCAGTTTGTTTAATTGTATTTTTACTATTTTCATCGCGACGGACAATAACCACTTGATTTTTTTCAATATCTTTAGGACCGATTTCAATCCTTAATGGCACACCACGCATTTCCCAATCATTAAACTTCCAGCCCGGCGTGTATTCTAATCGGTCATCAAAATATACGCGATAATTTTCTTTTAACAGCTCATAGATTTGTTTTGCCTTGCTTAATACCACTTCATCGTCTCTGCCAAATAGAATTGGCACAATCACTATCTGAATTGGTGCCACTTGCGGTGGTAATTTTAGTCCTTTCTCATCGCCGTGAGTCATAATTAACGCCCCAATTAATCTGGTCGTGCATCCCCAGGATGTTCCCCAGGGATATTTTTCAACATTGTCAGCATCAAGATACTTAATATCAAATGCCTTGGAGAAAAATTGGCCCAAATTATGTGAAGTGCCGGCTTGCAATGCTTGACCATCAGGCATTAATGCTTCAATTGAATAAGTATGAAGCGCACCAGGGAACTTTTCACTTTCAGGCTTTCGGCCATAAATCAAAGGGATTGCCAAATCGTTTTCGACAAAGTCAACATAGATGTTTAGCATTTTAATTGCCTCTTGCTCAGCCTCTTCTAAGGTTCGATGTAAGGTATGCCCTTCCTGCCAAAGAAACTCAGTGGTGCGTAAAAAGAGTCGGGTTGTCTTTTCCCAGCGAACAATGTTACACCATTGATTAATAAGTATTGGTAAATCCCGATAAGATTTAACCCATTTCGCATACATACTACAGATAATTGCTTCTGAAGTTGGACGGACGGCTAATCGTTCGGTTAAATCTTCCTCACCGCCACGCGTCACCCATGCAACCTGCGGCGAAAATCCTTTGACATGTTCTGCTTCTTTCTGTAAAAAACTTTCCGGAATAAATAATGGGAAATAAGCGTTCTGGTGTCCAGATTCCTTAAATCGTCTGTCTAAAAGTGACTGCATTAATTCCCAGATTTTATATCCATAAGGTCTAATTACCATACAACCACGAACCGGGGCATAATCCGCCAGTTCGGCTTTTAATATTACCGCGGTATACCATTCAGAAAAGTTATCTTTTTTTGATGGAATTTCTTTTACGAATTCTTTATCATTTAACATAGGTGTAATAATCTACAAATTATTTGTAATTTGTCAACCTTCAGATAATCTAATTTTTCTTTTGTTTCGACAACAGATAGGCATAGATAAAATTGTCTAGATCGCCATCCATAACACTTTGAACATCGCTGGTTTGATAATCGGTCCGGTGGTCTTTAACCATTTGGTAAGGAAAGAACACATAGGAACGGATTTGATGCCCCCAAGCGATCTCGGTCTTGGTTTCTTCTAATTGCTGAATCTTCTTGTCTTGTTCTCTTTTGTAATAATCATATAATCGCGCTCTTAAGATTTTCATGGCATTTTGTTTATTTTGGAATTGTGAGCGTTCATTCTGACAACTAACAACAATACCGGTGGGGATATGGGTAATGCGCACCGCCGATGAGATTTTATTTACTGCCTGACCACCATGACCACTTGCCCGAAAGGTCTCAATTTTTAAGTCATTTGGGTCAATATTAACTTCAACCTCTTCAATTTCGGGATAAACAAAAACTGAAGCAAAAGAAGTATGTCTTCGTCGATTGGCATCAAATGGCGAGATTCGAACTAACCGGTGAATACCAATCTCAGCCTTTAATAAGCCATAAGCATTTTCACCGGCTACCTCAACAACTGCATCTTTGATACCAGCCTCTTCGGCTGGTTGTAGTTCTAAAATCCAATACTTAAACTTCTTACGGTCAAAGTATTTCAGATACATTCTCAATAACATTTCTGCCCAATCACAAGACTCTACCCCGCCGGCACCGGGATGAATTGTTAAAATTGCCTTTTTGCTGTCTTCCGGTGATAAAAACAGGCTTTTATTGCGTAATGTGTTTAGGTCTTCTTGAATTTTGGCAATTGTTTGCGTTAACTCTTTTTCAGACTGTTCATCATTAGCGAATAAAGTTGCAAGTTCCTTAATATCGTTAATTTCCTTTTTAATTGACTGAATTGAATTAATAATATCCGATAACTTTTGGATTTGATTTAGAACTTCACTGGCAGTTCTTGGGTCTTGCCAAAAATCCAAAGACTGGCTTTTTGCAGTAAGGGACGCTAATTCCTGCTGTTTTTTATCAATTTCAAAGAAACTCCTGAATCGAGTTTAATTGTTCGGATAATTCAACGATGATTTTGGAATAATCAGGCATGACAAATTATGATTGTGTCGGTTCGTTGTCTGTTGGTGTTTCTTTTTTGGTTGGTGTTCTTTTGGTATAACGACGTCGATATTTTTCTACACGACCAGCAGTGTCGATAATCTTTTGTTTGCCAGAAAAAAATGGATGGCACGCCGAACAGATTTCAACATTAATTTTGGGCTTGGTTGAACGCGTTCGGACAACATTACCACAACTGCAGGTTATCACGCAATCAACATATTGGGGATGAATTTTTTCTCTCATTTTATCTCCTTTTAAACTAATTATTCACTCATTGATTCTAAGAATTCAGCATTATTTTTGGTCAGTCGCATCTTATCCATTACAAATTCCATCATTTCAATTGGGTTGAGTTCGGCTAAAAGTTTTCTCATAATCCAGATGCGATTGAGTTCAAATTCTGACAACAATAATTCTTCTTTTCTGGTTCCGGATTTCTGTAAATCGATCGCCGGGAATAGTCTGCGGTCAGCGAGTTTTCGGTCTAAAACCAGTTCCATATTGCCC
>JBDRUR010000044.1:0-12149 GCA_039801485.1 Caldifarciminota bacterium | reverse complement strand
ATGGAAAGAAAAGGCTTGAATTTAAGAATAATTTCGTATATAAATTTAATGAGGCAACCGATGTCAATTTCGTATAGATTCTTATATGAGGCAATAAGTAGCTGTTTTATCTCTGTGTGTACGGCGGTTCGTTGATTATCTGGTCTAAGGTAACCATTGTATAGCCGGCTTTTCGGATACCGGCAATAATGTCGGGTAATGCTTTAATCATGTTGTCACGCGGATAATTTATCTGTGTATCCCGACCATCGTGCAAAAGAATGATTGCCCCTGGTTTTAATTGCTGTAAAATATGCTGGGTAATCGTTTCCGATGATTCTTTACTGTCATAATCTTTTACTGATACATTCCATAAAATTATCGTATAACCCATATGCTTAAGAGTATTATTCATTATTATTGATGTTAAACCATAACAGGGTCTGAAGTATTTTGGATGTAATCCTATAATCGAGTATATGATACTATCGGTTTTTAATATATTTCTCTTAATCTTGTGGCTTGACGCCGTGAATAATAGTTTTGAATGATTATAACTATGATTACCAATCAGGTGTCCTTCTGCGAACTCCCGTTTCAATAATTCGGGGTATTTTTCCGCATTCTTGCCCACTATGAAAAATGTTGCTTTAACGCAATTGGCTCGTAAAACATTCAGCACCTGTTCGGTTGCTTCTCCGTATGGTCCATCATCAAATGTCAATGCTACCATTTTAAACCCGTGAGTTTTAACACCATGATGAACTACTCCGCCGATTAATTGGGTCGAAGGTAAGGCAAAAACGAAAATTAAATAGACTAATAATAAAAATAAAGCAGTTGCGCCGTTGTTAATTACTTTTCTCGCTCGGCTCACTTGCTTGACCCGTACTGGTTTTTGAGCAGAATAATGATATTTGTTACGCAGAGCAATCCAGATATAACGTGTTATTTGAGTAACGGTCTCTTTAATAATGTGGGCGTTCTTGGTAAAAAAGTTTACTCGACCGCCATGAAACCTTCGAAATGAAGTTAAAACTATATTGTTAGGGTCAAACAAAATCTTGCCAAATTTAGTAAGCCTTTGGCAGAGTTCTGCATCTTGTCCCCATTGTATCATCGGATTAAAACCGCCGCTTTTCTCGTAAAGATCATGACGCACTGCCAGGTTGACACATGATAATGATTTCATTCTCGGGAAAAATAGTTTTAAATACAGCGGCATGACAATGTGTTTCGTGAAAAAATTAAAGATTGCGCCCCCATCATAAAACTCATAAGGTCCGCCACAGGCGACAATATCCGGATTGATGTTAAGACAATTATTAATTTGAGAAAGCCAGTTTATCGGCACAATTGTATCGGCATCAGTAAAAACCAGCACTTCATTTTTTGCTTCGCTACATCCTTTAATCAATGCATGAGAAACGCCGGTCAATGGTTCCCTTACAACTTTCACGCCAAAATTTTGTGCAATCGCAACAGTCTTGTCCGTACTGCCATTATCAACAACAATAATTTCAAAATCACCCGGATAATCCTGGTCTTTTATTGCCGACAAACAAGATGATATATAATCTTCTTCGTTTAAAGCCGGAATTATTATCGAGAACGTATGCAGTTTCATTTTGCTAAATTATAATATTTGGCATAGAATTATCAACATTTCGCAACTTTAAAATTTGCTTGGTTAAGGTCAGTAAAGAATAAACTGACACTTCGCATTACTTTGTAATGACCAGTTTCTCCTTTACTATATCATTGTTGATTTTAATAAAATAAACTCCGTTCTTAATGTCATTGAGAGGTATCTTTAACTCATCAACCCATAAAGCCATCAACGCATAAACTTCTTTACCGGTCACATCAAATATTTTTATATTACGCACAGATGACGGACAATGGACAACGAAATACGAAGATGCTGGATTGGGAAATATTTTCATTGGAGAACGGATAGCGGATAGCGGTTCATGGTGTTCTTCGATTCCAGTTGAAGCGCTGGCGAATTTTAAGATATAGGCATCATAACTGCCGGCATTGGTGCCTTGAAAATAAGCACTGCCACCAGGGTTGTAAGTTGGAAAATTGGATGAGAGACTGAAACCTGTGACGAAGATATTGTTTAGATTATCAGTGGCAATTGACATTCCATAATCAGTGCTTGTGCCACCATAAAAAGTTGCCCATCTTCTTGCACCAGTACTTGAAAACCCGACAATAAATATTTCATGACCGCCAGTTAGTGTGCCTTGATAAAAAGCACCACTGCCGGTATCATAAGTTGGAAAGTTAGATGAGAGAGTATTACCGGTAATAAATATGTTATTTGAATCATCAATTGTAAGGGAACGGGCAAAATCACCAGTTGAACCGCCTCTAAAAGTTAAACGCGCATTTAGCCAATCGCCAAAAAAGAACGATATTATTGATAGCAAACAAATTGCTGAATACGCCTATCGGTTTTATGATGAATTATACCGCTGGCGACCCAACGACGAAATCGTTGAGCAAATTAAGGTATTATTAACGATGCGAGAACAATTTACCAAACAACTTACCGCAAACTGTAATGCGTTACAGGCAATTCGGCATAAGGTTGTGCAGACACCGTTAGCTAATGATCTGTATCAAAGAACTATCGAAGAACTCAAGGAGAAGATTAAAATTATTGATAAAGAGATAAAAAGATTAATTAATAATCATCCGACGATTGGGCCGATGACTGCGCTTTTAATGACGATTCCTGGAGTTGGTATGCTTTTGGCTTCCAATATTATGGTGATAACTATGGGATTTACTAAGACAATTAATGCTAAGCAATTTGCTGCTTATATTGGGATATGTCCGAATGAATATCAGAGTGGCAGTTCTATTTACAGAAGGCCCTGTTCAGCTGGTTATGGGCCTGCGCGATTTAGAAAACTAGTGCGGCTGGCAGCACTTTCATTACGGGAACACAATAAGCAGTTTAAGCAATATTTTTTAAGAAAGGTAGCTGAGGGTAAAAGTGCTCGATTAGTAATAAACAATATTGCGAATAAGTTGATAAGGATAATATGTGCGGTAATCAGATCGCGAACTCCGTTTATTCCAAATTATCGCTCTGTAAATCCGAGGTTCTTAAAAACTGCTTGACATTGTCATGGAATTCGCAATGATAAGACAAAAACGCCAATAAAGACATAGAAGTCATTGCAAGACACGGTACTTTTTTAGGTCGTGACAATCCTAAATGGTTAATGCCAGAGATTACTTCGTCATTTACATTTTTCTCAATGACAGAAAAAATGCTCGCAATGACCGAGAAATATTGTCAATATTTATGGAAATTTGTTTGGTAGAGGCTTAAAGTCTGATTTTCTAAATCTGATCCTTAACTCGCTCCTTGATTCCATTCTTAACACAATTCTGAATACAATTCTGGAGTTGATGCTTTTTACCTTCCTGAGTATGTTGCTGGCTTTCCATCTGATGTCGTGCCTGATAATCGGCTTTTGTCTTTAACTCTCAACGATTTATCAACCCATTCTGACCTCTTTTCTTTGTTTGATTCTAAGAACTATTCAGAGCTCGAGCACGACTCCCGGAGTGCTATCAGGGGTTGTCTCAGGCTAGCCTTTTTTAATTTATTCGTAAAGGTAAATTCTATTTTAATGTTATATAATATATAGACGCATTTTTTGATAAAAAGTTTCGCATATTCTTTCGAAATAAGGATTTTAGCTTAATGCTTTGTTATCTTGACATTTGCTGGAAAATGAGATATCATAAACTATAACCATAATGAAAGCGGTTAGGTTATCGATAAATATAGAAAATATTAATCCAATTAATTTATTTGGTTTGGCTGACGAAAACCTTAGGTTGATATCCGAACATTTTGATTCAATGGTCGTTGTTCGAGGCGATAAAATTCAGATTAGCGGTCCAGAAAATGAAGCAGAAAAGGTGTATAATCTTTTTAAAAACCTAATTCAGTTAGTAAAAAAGGGAGAGATAATTACCCAAACACATCTTAGACATGAAATGAACAAAATGGAACAGGTACAAACTAATCAAAAAGAAGCAACGGGGCAAACGAGATTTACAAGTTATAAAATGAGTGGAAGACATAAGATGACGAATGCTAATAAAGAGCCCGTTGATAATGCCATCCAAACTCCGAAAAAATTGATAGTGCCAAAGAGTATTAATCAATTAAATTATTTGAAAGCAATCGATGATTACGATATTGTTATTACCATTGGACCGGCTGGCACCGGGAAAACATATTTAGCGGTTGCCAAAGCGGTTCAGGCATTGTTATCAGGTAAAATTAGTCGGATTGTGTTAACGCGTCCAGCGGTAGAAGCCGGTGAATCTTTAGGATTTTTACCGGGAAATTTTAAAGAAAAGGTCGACCCCTACATGCGACCGTTTTATGATGCCTTATATGACATGATTTCGGTTGAAAAAATGAAACGATTAATTGACGAACAGATTATCGAGATTGCACCAATTGCTTATATGCGCGGTCGAACACTGTCCGATTCTTATATTATTTTGGATGAAGCACAAAATAGCACGACAATCCAAATGAAAATGTTTCTGACGCGATTGGGTTGGAATTCGAAAGCAATTGTCACCGGCGATATCACCCAAATTGATTTAGCAAAAAGTTATTCATCAGGATTAGTTGAAATTCAAGAAAAACTCAAACACATCAAGGGTATAAAATTTATCTATTTTGATGAAAATGATGTTGTTCGCCCGCCGCTGGTTTCAGAAATTATTAAAGCCTACGAAAATAAATAATCTTAAATGAAAGTCGCAATTTTCGGCATTAATAATAAAAATACGGTTAATAAATACAAAAGATTTGCTAAAAGTATCGTCGCGGCGGTTGGTAATAAACAATTGATTAAAAATGCTGATGTGCTTAATATTGTTTTTGTTAATGACAAGTATATTAAAAAATTAAATAAGCAATTTTTAAAAAAAGACCGGCCGACCGATGTGTTGGCATTTCCAATGAAAATAAATAGTGACAAAACACCGTCGCTGATTGATGATAATGTTTTTGGTGAGATTTATATTTCCAAAGACCGCGCTAAAAAACAAGCAAAGGCATTAAAAATTAAAGTAAGTGATGAAATTTATAATTTAATAAAACACGGGATATTGCATCTACTTGGCTATTCTCACCAAGAGATGCGCTTAATAAAAGAATAACAGTTAACACCCAAAAATAGCGATGATATTTTACATTATTGCGATATTGATTTTATTATTCCTTTCCTTTATCTTTTCTGGTTCCGAAACCGCTTTTTTTGCAATCACCAAATCAATGCGTGAGAAGATTAAAGAAGATTATTATTTTGTCATTCGTGAGTCCAGACATGTTGGTTTCGGTATTGAAAAAGAAGCGCCGCCCAATATTAATTTGATTGAAAGTTTATTGCGTAATCCGTCAGCACTTTTAGCGACTATTTTATTTTCTAATTTAATAGTTAATACCTCAGCATCCTCGTTGTTTACATTGTTAATCATAACTTTGTCCAATAATTATCATCTTCCGCGGGATGTATTTATTACGATCGGCGGTGTTATCATGACGATGTTAATCATTACTGTTGGCGAGATTACGCCGAAAATTTTTGCTTTGCGCGATCCCTCAAAATTTGTATTAAAATTTGCTTGGATAATAAATTTATTATCTAAAATTCTAATTTTTGTTACCTATCCATTAAGAAAAATCGGCGACTGGCTAATTATAGTACTCAATCGTTATATCCATCGATCGCCATTTCCGTCAGAAGATGACTTAAAAACAATTATTGAATTAAGTAAACAGCAAGGGATAATTGTTGATGATGAAGAGGACTTTCTCAAAAATTTAGTTGATTTGTCACATCGTCAAGTTTCGGAAATAATGACCCCACGGATTCAAATGATATGTCTAAAGTATGACCTGAAAGTTAAAGAAGCGATTAAGATTTTAAGCGACAATGATATTCGTTTGGTATCGAGAATCCCAATTTATGCTGATAGCATTGATAATATTGTCGGCGTGCTTTATTTAAAAGACTTAGTAAAGATTACCAGAACACGGAACTTAGGCAATCTCGAAATTGCGGAAATCGCTCGGCCAGCATATTTTGTTCCAGAAAACAAATCTTTATTAGAATTATTGGCAGACCTGAGAAGAAAAGATTCTCATATTGCAATTGTTGTCGATGAATTTGGGCAAACTGCTGGTCTAGTGACTTTAGAAGATATTTTAGAAGCGCTTTTAGGGGAAATTCAGGATGAATATGATAGCATTGCTGAAATACCTTATACAAAAATTTCAGAAAATAGTTATTTAGTTTCTGGCGATATTGATTTAAAAGCAGTTGACCGATTGTTTCCGAACTTCTCCTCGGAAATTTCAATCCAAGCCGGCTATCGACTTAGTGGTTTTATTCATCATGTTTGGGGACGCATTCCGAAAATTGGCGAAATTCTATATTATAAAGATTATAAGTTAGAAATCAAAGAAGTAAGTAAAAAAAGAATTGATAAAATTATCATAAGTAAAATTAGAAAATGACTGAAATTATTTTGGGGCTTTTAGCAGTTTTGTTACAAGGTTTTTTTGCTGGTAGCGAAACTGCGATTGCTCGTGCTAATTGGATACAACTGACCACTTGGAAAAAACAAACACCTTTTCGGTCGATTTTCCGATTTCAAACCGATTTACCATTAATATTGATTGAACATAAAGAAACGATGCTGATTGTGACACTGATATTTACTAATATTTTTATTGTGCTGGCTTCAACAATTTTTTCGCGATTTTTTATCATTCGTTTTGGTCCCGCATATGTAACAATTGCGGTAATTATTGTTGTTACGCTTTCAATGGTGCTTGGTGATTTTATTCCCAAAATTATTGCTCAAAGTTTTCCAGAGTATTGGTTAATAGTTAGTAGCCCAATACTTAGGTTATTACTAATTATCTTTAAACCAATTTTACCAAGAACTAATATCGCCTATTACAACCAACTTTCTCGGCGAGATTTCCTTTTGCTGTTAAAGGACAACAAAGTATCGGAATCGACAAAAGCCAATATTAGGTTACTTACGCATCAAATCGCCAAAGCACTATTTGATTTTTCGAAACTGGTAATAACTGACATTATGATTCCTAAGGAACGAATTGTTGCTTTTAGCGATGATATATCATTATCGCAAATAAAAAAGATTGTTGCCAAATATCGATTTTCTCGTTATCCTATATATCAAAAAAATATTGATAATATTGTAGCAATTGTGCATATAAAAGATATTTTGATGGCGAGTCAAAAAAGATATTTTAAGTTAAACAAAATTTATCGTAAACCTTATTTTATCGCGAGTAACGAAAAAGCGGTAAATGTACTAAAAACAATGCGTCGAACCGGTGAGCATTTAGGAATTATTAAAAACGAGCAGAATCAAACAATTGGTATGATTACCTTAGAGGATTTATTGGAAGAATTAATTGGCGAAATCCGTAGTGAGGCATAAATGTATAAATTTGATCATAAACGGAATCATTATACCATCGAACATCTGCTCAGAACAAATCAACTCGATGCCTTGAAAGTGTTATTGCCTCAAGTTCATCATTCTGAAATTGCGATTGCGATAAATCGATTAGAACCGGATTTGAAAACTAAGCTTTTTAAATTATTAGATATTGACCAAGCAGCCGATGTTTTATTAAGTGTCGATAAACATTCCTTATCAATAATACTAAGTGAACTGGATAAAGGGAAATTACCAGAATTGGTTTCAGAAATGGAGGCAGACGAAGCAACCGATATCGTAGCCAATATCCCAGTGCCCCAACGGGCTTCGGTCCTGCAAGCATTACCAGAACAAGATTCGAAAGAATTAGCCGAATTACTTAAATATCCAGAAAACACTGCTGGTGGTCGGATGAGCCTTAATTTTGTTCCATTATTTGATGTTGATACCATCGGCAGTGCTTTGAAAAAAATTCGTGCCCGTCGGAATATTATTGAACCGACAAATGTTTTTTTTGTTACTGATAATTCATATAAACTGTTGGGATATGTCTATCTTGCCGATCTAATATTTGTGTCACCGCGAATGTTAGTAAAAAAGATAACTAAGCCGGTTCCTTTCCGTGCGCATCTCTTAGATGATCAGGAAGATATTACCCGCTTGGCACGTAGATACGAAGTAACAACTGTGCCGGTTGTTGATGATGCAGGTATCTTAAAAGGTGTTATTACTTCATTAGATATTATTAAGGTGATTGATGAAGAGGCAAGTGAAGACATTGCCAAATTAGGTCATTCTTTTGAGTTAGAATCAGCATTCGCACCGATTCGAAAGAGTGTGAGACGGAGACTTCCTTGGTTGTATATTGATTTATTAGGTGCATTTATTGCCGCGGCAGTGATTGGCTCTTTTGAACAGACTTTAAAAACAATGATTATGGTTGCGGCATTTATGCCGGTAATTTCTGAAATGGGCGGAGCAACCGGTAGCCAAGTTATCGCAATTATTGTTCGGGCTTTGGCACTCGGTGAGATTACTTTGCAAGATACCAAAAGATTGCTATTTAAAGAAATCAAAGTAGGATTTTTTACTGGGCTCTCATGCGGGGTCATAACGGCAGTTATTGCAGTTATCTTTCGTGGTTCACCGGTATTAGGTTTAATCGTATTTGGTTCCTTATTGATTAATATGGTTATTGGCGGGGTAGTAGGTTTGTTATTGCCATTGATATTGTCAAAATTCAAAAAGGATCCGGCATTGGCATCCGGGCTTTTACTCACCGCAGTTACTGATGCGATGGGATTGTTTACATTGTTAGGCCTAACATCAATCGCGATAAAAATTTTTGGTCACCATTAATTTGTTACCTATTGAGAACTTAATTTGTGATATAAAGTGCGTAAAATCGTAAAAACCCAAGGCATTTGTCTCGTATCTCATCCCTGGCATGAGACGAGTAAAATAGTCACATTTTTTACGGAAAAATTTGGTAAAATAACATTTGTCGCTAAAGGTGCGCGTCGTCCGAAAAGTAAATTTGGTTCTTGTTTAGAAATTTTTACTTTATCTGAACTGATATTTAATCGGACAGAAATAAGACCAATTTATACTTTAGCTGATACTAATTTAGTTAATAACTTTCAGAATCTACAATCGCCAACCAAATTTTTTTTCGCAAATGAAATTGTTAAATTAATTTTGAATTCGGTACCTTATGAAGACCCTAATCCAAAGTTGTTTTCCTTAATTTTATCCGCCTTAATGATACTTAATCAGAGTGCTAACAAAAGAACAGCAAATTATAACTCCTTATTAAATGGATATTATTTAAAGGCAATAAGCATTTTAGGTTACAAACCGCAATTCAAAAACTGTGTATTATGTAAAAATCCTAAAGTCACCTATTTTAGTATTCGCTGCGGCGGCGTAATATGTCTTAATCACTCTAAACCAGATGATGCGATTGAGATTCAGCAGATAAAAATAATAAAGTATCTGTTGGATATTCCTTTAGTAAAAACTTTAGAATTTACAATTACTAAATTAACACAAAAAATAATTCAGGACTATATAGCATATTATTTACATAAATAATTGCTGCATGGGGAATATAAAAAAAACAAGGGAGCATTTTTGCTCCCTTGTGATATTATTGTTTTTATTTATTTCGTAATTAACAGTTTTAATATCGGAGCGTCACCGGTTTTGAGCTTAGCAAAATAGATACCTGGGGAGAGTCTTTGACCGAATTTATCGGTGCCATTCCAGTTAAATGTTTCGGTTGTCGAGGTTAATTTATTGATTTTTTCACCAACCGCATTATAAATTTCAATGACATTGAATGGTTCAATTTTGTTGGCAAGCTGAATTTTAACCTTATCGATAAATGGATTTGGATAAGCGGTAATTTGGGTTCTTGGACTTACAGAAACAGGCATGAGTTCTTCAACACCACTTCCTAAATTTACTAATGCCCGAATCATCACATCGGTTTCTGAAGCTTCACGATATGGCGCCCAAACACCAGTATATTCCCATGTTTGATTTGAAAAAGGTGGTGCGGTATCCATACAATATGATGGGGTTTGATAGCCACTAGAGACAACCCCGACAATAAATGCCCCGGAATTGATCGTAGCATCGAGATTAATTTGATACCATGATGGCGTTGAAGATGATACATAAACATTGCCCCGACCCAATACTGTTCCGGGCGTTCCACCAGGTCCGTCATCTTTAAATACGAAAATCGTACAAGTAACTGCAGTTGCATTATATTGTAGATAGGCTTTAGCACCAGTTATCCGACATGGATAAAGAGGCGGGATAAATTTCATTCCATAACCACCACCAGTACCAGTCCAATAAGAAGCTGAACCAGCAACGCCATTATCAAATGCTAATTCTGCTGGATAAGTCACAACCGGGGTCTCAATAATTACTGAATCATTGGGTGGGAAAATATCGCCGGCAAGCTTGGTTCTAAATATTGTCCGATATGCGCCAGTGGTAGTTGGTGTCCAACTCGGCGTAAAAACAACTGAATCTACTTGTCCAACTGCCATTGAAGGAATTAAGACAGCACTAGAATATACAACTGCATTGGCAGCATTTCGAACACGACAGAATACTGAACAGTTGGCTACTGGTTGATTGCCGGTATTTTTTATTTTTGCCCACATCGTTTTTGGGGTATTATTATAGATAAAGAATCCGCCGGAATTTTCGTTCATCGCATTCCAGATTCCGACATCGGTCACAGCATAGTTACTTGAATCTGGGGGATAAAATTTTACCGCCAAATTATCATGAAGGGTATTTTGTGATGGGACTAAACCATTCAAATAACTCAAACCAACAGTCCCGGTTATGTTTTCAATTCCGGTAGTATTATTGGTTGATGACCAACCTTGGTATGGTGAGCCAATGATTCGTTTATATTGGAATGTAATTGAACTGTCGGGCTTTGAAAGAATTATCTGTAACGAGCAATTTGATGTCGCCATATTCCACCAACGAACATTTTGATAAGTAATAATACAAGTGTCATGGGCTGGATTTGTCCAATAATAGCAAGCAGGGCTACCGACAGAAAAATCCAAGTCAGACATTAATGGCGCAACAACATTATTGGGACGATTAGGATTGGGTAAATTAGTAAATGGTGATGCCGCAAGTGTTCGGTCACCGAAGGCAATATAACCGTTGGAACCGACAAAGAAACTATTTACTTTATACCAATAATATGGAAAGTCGAAACCGATTGGAAATGGTCCAACAACATTGTCATCACCAAGTCCGGTAACCAAAGTACCAACCGAGCTTATGTCGATCCAGTTGAATGTTGGTGCATTAGGGGCAACAGTGTCGTTATCAATCCAGCGATAACCGTAAGCATCTGGGCCGCCTGCGCCAAAATCAATTTGATTGGATGTATTAATTGGCGCGCTTATCGCAGTTATAAATATTACTACGATTTGTATCATAACTTGCCTCCTTTCGCTTTATTTTTATTATAATTTATAAAAGCGAAATCAATTTTATTCTAAAAAAATATTTTAATATGTCAAGAAAAAAATGTATATTTTTTGGCTGATGACGGCACATGCTAACCAAGGTTTAATGATTCGTCAATATAATTGTTTTGTTTGTGCCATTTTGAGAGTTTGTTTGCTATTTAACAACTACCAGTCTTTTAATGATTCTTATAGCATTAGTTTGTAAAGACAAGAAATAAACACCATTTGATAGAATTTTTGAGTTAAGGGTTAATGAGTAATTGCCGGGTTGTTTGTATTCGTCAACCAAAGTCTTAATTAATCTTCCCGAGATATTATAGAGTTGAATTGTAACTTTTCCTTCAACGGGCAACGAGTAACGAATAACGGATAACGATTTTGCTGGGTTTGGATAAACCTTCACTCCAAGTGTCATTGCGAGCAAAGGCGAAGCAATCTCATTTATGCCAGTGGATGTGATACTAAATACGCCATCTGATTCGTCATATTGCCAACCAGGTCCATAGGCGATGATTTTAATTTTACAGGAATCAGAATTGACATTTGGCACAGTCCATAAGTAAGAGGTATCGTTGCCGGAAATGCCGTGAGCAATTCGTGAATAATTTATTCCAT
>JBDRUR010000043.1:0-12398 GCA_039801485.1 Caldifarciminota bacterium | reverse complement strand
ATACTCAAAAGGCTAAACAACGATTAGTTTACGAAGAGTTTTTCTATTTAGAATTAATATTGGCACTACGACGATTGGCTAATACCCAACAGAAAAAGATATGTCCGCTGGTGGAAAAGGGAACATTAACTAAGAAATTTCTCGCGCAATTGCCTTTTACCTTGACGCCAGGCCAACAAAAGGTATTGGCTGAAATTAAAAATGATATGGCGAGTGAATTAAGTATGAACCGATTATTACAAGGTGATGTTGGTTCTGGTAAAACCGTAATTGCAATCTATGCCATGCTGATTACGATTGAGAACGGCTTTCAAGCAGCCCTAATGGCACCAACCGAAATCCTTGCCGAACAACATTTTCTAGTTTGGCATAAGAAACTGCGTGACATCGGTGTGACCTCGTGTTTATTAACCGGTAGCACCAAGGCCCGAGAAAAAAAGAAATTACTTACCGGCATTGAAAACAACACGATTAATGTTGTATTTGGCACTCATGCCTTAATTGAAGAAAATATCAAATTTTATAAATTAGGCTTAGCCATCATCGATGAACAACATCGCTTTGGTGTTATGCAACGAGCAAAATTACTTAACAAAGGTATCAACCCTGACTTTTTAGTTATGACCGCAACTCCGATACCCCGCACATTACAAATGACCCTTTACGGCGATTTAGATATCTCAATCTTATCCGAGAAACCGCCAGGACGAAAAAAAGTTATTACCAAATTGGTTAATGAAAAAGACCGAGAAAAGGTATATAATTTTATTGACCAGAAAATCCAAGAAGGTCGACAAGTATATATTGTCTGTCCGTTAATTGAAGAGTCTGAAAAACTCGACTTAAAAGCCGCCATTAAGACTTATGAAGAAATTAAAGGTATCTTTCCCCATTATAAAGTTGGATTAATCCACGGCCGATTAAAAAGCGCAGAACGAATAACAACGATGGAGGCATTTCGGCAACATCAAATTAACATTTTAGTAACTACTACCGTAATTGAAGTCGGCGTTGATATCGTTAACGCCACAGTCATGGTGATTGAACATCCAGAACGATTCGGATTAGCGCAACTCCATCAGTTACGCGGTCGCATTGGACGCGGAAGCGAAGTCGCCTATTGCTTATTGATGGTCTCAGAAAATAGATTCTCAACTGCGATTGAGCGGTTAAAATATTTTGAGAAAAATGACGATGGATTTAACCTTGCCGAAAAAGATCTGGAACTACGCGGTCCTGGACAACTTCTGGGCACCCGTCAACATGGATTGCCGGATTTAAAATTTGCTAATTTACACGATGATAAAAATTTGTTATTCAAGGCCCGCGATGATGCCTTTGAACTCATCCGCTATGACCCGATGCTTACCAAACCAGAACATCGAGAAATTAGAGAAACTTTTATGCGCAAATTTAAAAATCGGATGTATCTATTAAGAGTTGGCTAAAAATGAAGCGGTGGTCACTAATAATTTTCACAGTGTTACTGATTGTTAATTGTGCTCCCGAACTACCGCCAACTATCGGTCGTCCGCGTAAAATTGTCTTGCTAACAAATTACCAGTCGATAATCAAAGAACAAATCAAATCAATTTTAGAACAAGAAATCTATACGGTACAGCCCGAACCTGAATTTCTTGTTCGATACGAACCATTAGAAAAATTTAATGCTTTTGTGAAATTCCATCTAATATTTTTAGTCGGCACCATCTCCGAAGAACCAATTGCAACCCTAATCAATCAAAAGAACGAGCAGATCAAAAACGATACATTTGGCCTGTTCAGTTTATCCGAACCTTGGGCGAAAAACCAAAAAGTCTTAGTTTTTGCTACTACCAAACCAGAATTTCTCAATCAAGGACTAAAACGATATGCGCCAAGAATAAGAAAAACATTTCAGGATTACTTATTAGCCTATATGACACATATTACTTATGAACGCGGTTATGATAAAAAAATGACCAAACAATTAATTGATAAATATAATTATTCTCTGAAAGTGCCCTATGGATTTAAGCTTAATACCAAGTATGAAGCTGATAATTTTATTTACTTAGTCGCTCATAACCCAGATCGTAGTATCTTCTTATATTCTGACCCCCAAGAAATTTCGTTAGATCCTTTACACTTAATTGCTTATCGCGATAGTTTAACAAAATATTTTTATGATGGTGACTTTGTTTACAAACCATTTACGCGTGCGGAAACAACATTATTTAATGGCATATTGGCAATAAAATTAATTGGTGTTTGGCAAAATGAGATTGAAAATATTGGTGGCCCATTTATCGCCTATTGTTTTAATTACAATCAGCGATTTTATTTTATTGATGGTTCGCTATTTAACCCCGGCAAAAGAAAACTCGACAATCTTAATCAATTGGATGCAATTCTTAGAACATTTACATTTACAACTGATCTTTAATTAAATTGTTAATTGATAGACCCGGTAAGTCTTATATAATTTCGCACCCCATAGCAAAATTGGATTAATAATCGAAACATTATCCTCTAAAATCCATGATACTTCGCCGTATTGATAACCTTTTCTTTTGGCGCCGACAAATGTCTCATAATATAAAAGCGCATCAACACCCAAATTGCGGAACTTTTCTTTAACACCTAATGCCCAAAGTCGGGCAGCGTTGATCTTATTTTTATACAAAAGAAATTTAATAAATCCGAACGGAAACAGTCGCCCATTAAGGTGTTTTAATACCTGATTGTAATCCGGCAGGCCAATACTCATTCCGGCTGGTTCACCATCGATTTCAACGATTGGGACAATTTCCGGCACAACAATATCTTTTAGTTGTTTGGCTAAATAATCAATTTCCTCATCAGTCATTGGCGCAAAATCCCAATTTTTCGACCAGGCATTATTATAGATCTCTTTAATTTTTATCAAATCCTGTTTGAGATTCTTCAAATTTACTGGTCGCACAGTGATTTTTGTTTTTTTCTTAATACTGTCAACCACTCGCATCACCTTTTCTGGCGGTTCGCGCTGAACTTCGATCAAATAGGCATACAGATCCTTTATTTTAGTAAAACCGAATTTTTCAACTAACTCCAAATAATATCTGGGATTATACATCGTTTTAATCATCGGTGGCAAATCAAATCCGTCAACCAAAAATCCTACTTCATCGTTGAGTGATGGGTTGGCTGGACCATATACCAGATTCATATTTTTGTCTTTGAGATATTTGATTACCTCGGAGAATAATAGGCTAACCACTTGGTAATCATTAATTGCTTCAAAGAAACCGAAAAATCCGACATTTTTATTGTGATATTGGCAATAATTATAATCAACAATCGCCGCAACTCTTCCAACTATTTCATTTCCACGATAAACAACAAATAATTCGCGTTCCGCGTGCTTGAAAAATGGATTTTTAGTTATATCAAGGGTATTTTTTACATCAGAAATTAACGGTGGCACCCAATTAGGGTCATTTTCGTATATTTTCCATGGCAACAATAAAAAATCATGCAATTCCTTTTTGTTCTCAACCTTTCTGACAAAAAGTGAACTCAAATCACACCTGCCTTTTTACCAACTTTCTTAAAAATATCCAGTGCCTCATCTAAATCCTCTTCAGTATGAGTTGCCATATAACTGGTTCTAATTAGACTACGGCCAGGCGGAACTGCTGGTGGAATTACCGGATTAGCAAAAATGCCTGCTTCATACAAATCATGCCAAAAGTTAATTGCTTTGGTATCATCACCGATGTGTAATGGAACAACCGGCGTGCAACTGGTTGCAGTATTATAGCCTAACTCTTTAAAGCCTTTAAGCATTTTCCTGGCGTTATGCCATAATCGTTCTCTTCTTTCTGGCTCATTTTTAATAATTTCTAATGCGGCCAAAACAGTTGCGACCGCTGGTGGCGGAATACTTGCCGAAAAGATTAATGACCGTGCCTGGTGACGGATATAAGTTATTACTTTATGTTCGCCGGCAACATAACCGCCAATTGTAGCAAATGACTTTGAGAATGTGCCCATAATTAAATCGACTTCTTGTTCCAATCCAAAATGTTCAGCCGCGCCGGCACCATTTTTGCCTAAGACACCAACCGCATGGGCATCGTCAACCATTACCCGCGCCTGATACTTTTTAGCAAGTTTTATAACACTTGGTAAATCAATGATATCACCTTCCATTGAAAAAATACTGTCAACAACTATCAGTTTACCACATTTTTTATCTAAACTTGACAACACCCGCTCTAAGTCAGCCATATCGTTATGTAAAAATCTAACTGCGCGACCAAAAGACATTTTACAGCCGTCAATAATTGAGGCATGGTCTAATTTGTCAACGATGGCAACATCTCCCTTACGAACCAACGAAGAAATCACCCCAAGATTAGTTTGATAGCCGGTTGAGAAAACAATGCAGTCGTCTTTTTTTAAGAATTTAGCAAGTTGATATTCTAATTCCTCGTGCAAATCTAAAGTGCCATTAAGAAATCTTGAACCGGTGCAGCCGGTGCCGTATTTCTCAATTGCCTTAATCGCGGCTTCTTTCACTTTAGGATGGGTAGTTAAGCCGAGATAATTATTTGAACCAAGCATGATTAATTCCTTGCCTTTTATTTTTACTCGGCGGTCTGGTTCTGAATCTAATGCGCGAAAATAGGGATAAAATCCATTCTTTTTCGCCCGGGCAACAATTGGATAATATTCTTCGCATTTATCAAATAAATCCATGTAATTATAATAATCTTATAAAAAAATCTGTCAATATAAAATTATGAGTCGTAGCCTTGACATTTAATTATTTAATATTAATATGCATTATGAAAAAATCATTTACGGTTCACGATTTACCCAAAACCGAGCGGCCACGCGAAAGATTAAAAAAATTCGGCGCCGAGGCGCTATCTGCCCAAGAACTATTAGCGATAATTATCGGCCGGGGTTCACCCAAGCAATCAGTAATGAAAATTGCCCAAGAATTGCTCACGACTTTTGGCAGTATCAAGGCAATCAGTAATGCCACAATTGAACAACTTGATGCCGTTACCGGTATCGGACCAGCCAAAGCAATGCAAATTAAAGCATGCTTTGAGTTAGCCAAGAGAAAAAACTTAGAGCCAGAAAACAACCAAGATGCTTATATTGAAACTCCCAAGGATGTCGTTAATATCATCAGCAAGGAATTAGCCGACAAAACAAAAGAGCATTTTAAAATTATTATGCTCAATACCCGCAACAAAGTGATTGGCGTTAGTGGTATCTCAATTGGCACATTAAATGCCAGTTTAGTTCATCCCCGGGAGGTTTTTAAAGCCGCAATTGACCACTGTTCGGCATCGATAATCTTAGTTCATAACCATCCCTCGGGCGACCCGGAACCATCAGATGACGATTTAATTATGACCAAAAGATTAGTTGACAGTGGTAAACTCGTTGGGATTGAAGTCATTGACCATATAATTATTGGTAAAAATGGCTATTATAGTTTTAAAGATAAAAAGTTATTATAAATTAAAATCAGCGAAAAATTTTAGTGTAGTAACCTTAAAACCACCATCAAAAATAAACCCAAAATAATTGAGACAAACTGTAGAATTGACCTGGATAATTTTGTTTCGTGTTGTAATTCTGGTATTAAGTCGGCACCGGCAATATAGATAAATCCGCCAGCGGCAATTGGCAAAAGATAATATGAGTACATTATACTTTTGTTCGTGATCAAGATTGATACAACTGCGCCGACAACAGCAGTTAGCGCTGACAAAAAGTTGTAGAGCAGTGCTTTTTTAATTGTAAGTCGTCCATACATTAAAATGCCAAAGTCGCCAATTTCTTGGGGTATCTCGTGTAGTATTACAGCTAATGTTGTCGAAATGCCAATGTTAATATTTACCAAATAGCTCGCACCAATAATCAGACCATCAATAAAATTATGCATTGCGTCACCAATGATGTTCATCGTAACAATTGGATGGGGATGTTCATCACTGGTTATCATATGACAATGACGCCACCGTAAAAATTTCTCAAGAATAAAGAAAAATAAAATTCCCAGCAAGACGAATAATGGCGTAATAATATTAAATCCCAGATTTTCAAATGATTCTGGTATAAGATGAACAAATGCACCGGCAAATAAACCACCAACCGCAAAACTAACCAGGAAAAGTAATATCTTTTTGAGTTTTTCAACTTTTAGCGCGATAAAGAAAACGCCAATTAATGAAACAAAACTGACAATGATGACGCTAATTATTGCATATAACCAATTAGGCATAATCAAATAAATCGTTCAAATCGCTCTTTTTTTGCTTTGCAAATTGGGCAGATTTCTGGCGGTGATTCCCGAGCACATAAATATCCACAAACTTTACATCGCCAAATCGGAAAAGGTAGTTTAGTTATCTCAATATTAGTTGGCTTGGTCTCCCTTCTTTCACTGGACAATGGCCGGCGTTCAGGAATTGAACTTAATTTCTTTATCCCTTTGACAATATCCTCAGACACATACAGCCCACAATAGCAAGTCCCAAAATCACTCAAATCAGCATCACGATAATCACAAGGGCAAATAATATCTAAATCCAACTCTTTTTTACCACTGGCAATACGACAAGGACAGGCTTGATAGCCGTATCGTTTTTCATTAACTAATAGTCCGCGGATTAAATCTTTGGTAAATTCAACATCTGGGTTTAAATGATAACCCCCTTCAGCCGCCTCGCTTAATAATTTATGATATAATGCTTCAATTTCGATGTCGCTAACTTCCATTTTGTTCAATTGCCGAGTTCTTTTTTAATCTTCTCTTCATCAAAGCCTACAATACAAATGTCATTATTAATTACAATTGTTGGAAAAGAACCACGCGGATTGTATTTTAACATCTCTTGCCAGATCGCGTCCTTATTGTCAGCATCAAGCAAATCAACATAGATATAGTCATAGGCGACATTTAGTTTTGATAGCAGTTGCATCGTTTTTTTACACCAAACACAAGTGCTTAACGCATAGACCATCACTTTGCCTTTGTCTTTACCATCAACATGGGTTATCGGGATGTTCGGCATAATAAATTTAAAAATATACTTTTTCGAATAACCGCTTTATTCCAGAAACACAACATCAATTGGTTTCGGACCTTTTACTGATAAGAAGGCTGCAGGTTCGTCGCCAATATTTTCAAAACTATGTGGGATATTCATCTTACCTTCGACCACATCACCCGGCACCGCGATTAATTCTTTCGTTCCGACGCGAAATTTAATCTTGCCCTTAAGAATAAAAAACAGTTCGTCATTTTTCGGATGTTTATGTAGTTTAACTCTTTGACCAACGGGTAGATTGTAAATGTATGGTGAAATCGACTCATAATCGCCGAAAAAGGGATTAATCTCGACTTCGTTACCATAAGCAAGTTTCTGGGCATAATGCATATGGACTTGTTCAAAATCGATAGCGATTTCAACAAATTTTTCCTTTGGTGCCCCACAATTTGGGCATTTTTCTGGCGGTTCATTACCGACATGGATATAACCGCATACGGTACAACGCCATTTTTTCATTGTTTCTCTCCTCTGTTAGAATTTTTTGTTAAATTGTTGATGATTATGTTTGATTTATTATTTGTTATTCTATGGACCAATGTGCATTAAAGGAAAATCGATATTATACCCTTCAAACTTCTCGGCATTTTCCTTTTCGATTTCTAACAGCCGATAATGACCTAATTCCATTGACGCAATGTAAAGTAACATATTCTTTATATCCGGTTTGTTTTCATATCGTTCTGAAAAACTTAGATAAAAGTCGTGAGCACTCTTTTCGGCATCCATGGCACTTTGTAAAACCTTGCTGATCGGTATCAGGTCAGACTCAATTTTCAATTCGGGCAAAGGAACAACATTCTTCTTAGGCAGAACAATACTCTTGTCCGGAAAATTCTCACCATATAATGTCTCAAAGAAATTTTGATGCTTTCCCTCTTCGTTTGCCAAGAATAGCAGACGCTCTTTTAATAGAAAATTTTCAACTTGCTTGGACAGTTTGGTATAGAAATTTTTACTGTCAATCTCACTTTTTAACGCAGTTAAAATAATATCTTCCAATGTATAATTTCTTAAATTCATAATTATTAGACTCTATGGATTTCGGTAAAGATTCTTATTTTATATAATAATTTTACTGAAATCTTTTAAAATTCCTAAATTTACGCCTATTTCTTAATTTTCATCCGGTCGCCACAACAAACAAACACAAAATCATTCGTTAATGAACTTTTGGGCAATCTTATCGATATTGACATTCCACAATGCGGACAATATAAGTTAGCATTTCTTTTGTTTTTCATATTTTTACTTTTCATATTTACCTCCATAAAATAAAAAAATTTCCCGAATCATATGCTAACTATAAAAATTTTAGGTACAATTTTGATATTGTCAAGCTTTTTATAAAAATTATATCTCTTTGAAATACAAATAAATTGTTACATAATTTTAAAAATAAAATGTCTAATTTTTAGGGGGGATTGATATTAAGAATACTATAAAGCCTATAAAGATTTTCAGAGTCCGTGGATATTCCAATATTCGCGGGCAGTTATATTTTCTGCTTTGATATCAAATTCGGCTTCCGGGGCGTCACCGGGTTTTAGGTATTTCTGAACTTCTTGTGAAATTTAACTGATAAGCAAATGCTCATTTCAAATACTAATTATTAGTAACAGCGCTTGACTTTGTGTCAGTATTGATATTGATTCTGCTAAAAAAGTTCTTGGCAGAGATTTTTCTCAGAGTTGCCGGTTATTGGACGATTCATTAAAGATAATTTTATAATTTTTCAATCTTAATGAATTGGTTACGACATTTATTGAACTAATTGCCATTGCGATTTCGGCAATTATTGGATGCAATAAACCAAGCATTGCTAAGGGTATTGCAATAACATTATAGAAAAATGCCCAGAATAAATTTTGCTTTATCTTTTTGAAAGTTGCTTTCGAAAGTTTAATTGCCGTTACAACACCAGTTAAACTTCCGCTCACTAATATAACATCCGATGATTCAATAGCGATATCAGTGCCAGTTCCGATTGCAATGCCAACATTTGCTTGTGTTAATGCCGGCGCATCATTAATACCATCGCCAACCATTGCAACCAAACCATATTCTTTTTGCAGTTCGACAACCGCTTTCTGTTTATCCGCTGGTAAGACATTCGCCACAATCTTTTCAATGCCAACTTTACTACCAATGGCTTTTGCCGTTCGCTCATTATCACCGGTAAGCATGACTAAACTTAATCCCATCCTTTTGAGTTCATCAATTGCTGGTTGCGTATCATCTTTCAGCTTATCAGCAATTGCAATTAGTCCGACGAATTGATTGTCAAGAGCAATCAGAATCACAGTTTTGGCTTCGGTTTCTAATTCAGTTATCTTGTTATTAAATGTTGAATAGTCGATCCTCAATTTCTCAAAAAGAATTTTATTCCCAATCACGACATTTTTATTATTTATTTTACCGATAATTCCTTTTCCGGATAACGCATTAAATTCGGTGGGCTCAATAATTTCAGCACCATTAGCGTGTGCCGCTTCTGTTACTGCTTTTGCTAGAGGATGTTCTGAACCTAACTCCAAACTACCAGCCACATTCAATAACTCTCTCTCAGTAAAATTATTCGTGGTAATGATATCAGTAACTTCTGGTTTTCCTTTAGTAATTGTGCCGGTCTTGTCAAACACAACTGCTTTTATATCATTTAAGGTTTGAATTGCTTCACCGGATTTAAACAAAATACCCCGTTCGGCACCGAGACCAGAACCGACCACTAACGCAGTTGGGGTTGCGAGACCTAAAGCGCAAGGACAGGCGATAACCAAAACTGCCACGCTTGCAAATATTGCCAAGGAGATTGGACTTAATGATGGATTTATCCAAGGTATAAAATCACTTGCCCAAAATAGAATATTTCTTAGATGGGTTCCAAAGAATAACCAGCCGAAAAATGTTATAATCGCGATTATGATAATTACTGGCACAAATTTCGCAGTTATTTGGTCAGCGAACACCTGAATTGGTACTTTGGAACCTTGACATTCTTTCACTAATCGTATAATTTGTGCCAGAAAAGTATCCTTGCCAATTTTGGTTGATCGGATGCGGAGTAATCCATTTTGATTGATTGTCGCACCAATAACTGAATCACCAATTTTTTTCTTAACCGGTAACGATTCACCGGTGACCATCGACTCATCAACGCTTGAAGTCCCCCAAATTACCTCGCCATCAGTAGGAATTTTTTCTCCGGGTCGCACAATCATAATATCATTAACTCTCAGTTGCTCAATTGGGATCTCTTGTTCTTCATTATTTACGACAATTCTAACTGTTTTGGCACCTAATTGTAATAATCGTTTGATCGCGCTTGATGCTTTACCCCTTGACATTGCTTCAATATATCGACCGGTAAGATGAACTGCGATTATCATACCAGCAATGCCTGCATAATTTTCCATCGGCAAATTAAAAACTTTCAAGATGCCTGTAATTAACGCCGTGATTGTGCCAATACCAATCAGCACATCCATTGACGTTGAGCCGTGGCTAATAGAATTAGCACCGGCCTTTAAGGTATGGAATCCCGGACCAAAAACAGCCAATCCACCTAAAATAAGCATAATGTGATCGATGTAGGCGATATGAACATTAAAGAGCATATGTAGAAGCATTACAGCAATAAGGGGGATTGTAATTGCCCAAACGATAACCAGTCTCGATTTGGCTTTTTGCCAAAGTTGTCGTGAAGTGTCTTCAATCTCTTTTTCTTCAGGCACTTCATAACCCATAGCTTTAATTGTCTCTTTGATTTTCTTTAGACCAATGCGATTCTCATCAAATTTAATAATTGCGTTTTCGGATGCTAAATTTACGCTGACCTGAGCAATTCCAGGAAGTTTTTTTAATGCATTTTCAATCGTTAAAACGCAACTAGCACAAGTCATACCCTTTATCGAAATCGTTACTGTTTTCGCATTACTAATTTTTTTCATTTCAGTTGAAAGCGGAATGACAGGTTTTGGGGAAACAAGAAATTTCTGAGGGTTGGCTTTGAATTTTTCTAAACAGGATAGACTACAAAAATAATAGGTTATGCCTTGATACTCAAATTTGCCGGCTGCTGTTGCGTCACTAACCTCCATTCCACAAACCGGATCTTTATAGGGCATATTAGTTATAAAAAATCCCTTATTTCTCGATTAAAAGAAATAAGGGGCCAATTATTTTATCTTACCGAGCTATTTATTTATGATTTCCAGAGTCCGTGGATATTACAATATTCGCGGGCAGTGATATTTTCTGCTTTGATATCAAATTCGGCTTCCGGGGCGTCACCGGGTTTTAGGTATTTCCGATAACTTTTGCCATCAGCGATTAACTGAATCCATTCGATATAATGTTTTTCTTCCATTGGGTGCGCTACCGAACCAACTTTTACCTTCACGCCAGTTGCAGTCTTTTCGATAACCGGCACGTGTTTTTCTAATCCGACATCAGCGGTTTTTTCTGATAAGAGTTCCATTTGCTGCCCGCAACAAACAAGTGTGCCACCACCAGTATGTAAAACCTCAACAATATTACCGCAAATTTTGCATTTATAAATTTGGTTTAATGCGGTCATTTCCACCTCTAAGTAAAAGTAATTGGGCTATTTTTTCTTTGGCACCATCACTTGTCCACAGCAAACAATTCCGCAGTCATCACATTCACAAGGAGTATTGACTTTCACTTCCAAGCCACAGACTTTACAGACATAAATATTACCTTTTTTTACTTTCGTTGTTTTTTTCTTAGGCATTTTTTCTCCTGATTTTATATTTTAATTATATTTCTTCTAAAAGACCGGTAAAGGTGTCGTGGTGTTCTTCTTCGTCACTGAGGATTGATTTAAATAACTTTTTGGTAGTTTCGTCTTCTTCTTTTCTGGCGATTTTGATAATTTCTTTATATAGTTTGATTGCGCCTTCTTCGTCTTTCTTGTCTTGGGTTATCATTTCCTTTAAGGTTTTACCGACATAAATTGGTTCTGGTTTTGTAGTTGGGATACCACCAAAATAATTCAATCGTTCGGCAATTGCTTCAGCATGTTTCATTTCAGTGATTGCAATCTTTTTCAGTTCGTCTTTAATCGCAAATGCTTTAACACCCTTCCATTGAACATGTTGCCACATATATTGAATTGCCACTTGTAATTCTCGGGCAATTGCTTTATTCATCATTTCCATTAATTCTTTGCTTGCCATATTCGGCTCCTTTCTTTAATGATTTGATTATATTTTAGTTAAAATTTATTAAATGTCAACAAATACCTATTTCGTTAGTTTTTTATGGCATAGCCAC
>JBDRUR010000042.1:0-12574 GCA_039801485.1 Caldifarciminota bacterium | reverse complement strand
TGTGCCATACGACTGAGACATCGCTTTCATCAGGAAGCGTGACAATACCGCCGCCGGCGCCATATGTGCTGGTTTATTCAGGTCCATTTCCGAATGATGTGACGACTGGTTGGTTAGAGGTAAACTTAACCACACCGTTTAATTATAACAACACCGACAACTTAAAGATACTGATTGTGAAGGGTTATCAGTCGTGGATATCGTCAGGTTATCCCTATTGGAATTATACGACAACGTCGCCGACCTATCGGGCGCGTGGTAGTCGAAGCGATACCCAACAGCCGACATCATTAACTGCGACATATAATCGTCCGAACATTAGGTTTTTGATGACAACTTCTGTTCCGGGTATTGGCAATGAGCAGACTGCTAATCGGGTATTAGTAACAACTTTATATGCGCCCAAGCCGAATCCGATGCGTTCTGGTTTGGCTAATATTACATATAGTTTGGCTGAACCGACAAAAGTATCGTTAAAGATATATGATGCGACTGGTCGCGTAGTCAGGACTTTGGTTAATGGACAGTATCAGCAGCCGCATGTTTACACATTGATATGGGATGGCAAAGACGACAATCACCAGCAGGTAGCCGAGGGTATTTACTTCTACACTTTAGAGACATCGAAGCAGAAATTTACGAAAAAGGTAGTTTTTACTCATTAATTATAATAATAACAAAATAGCTTGCCGGCGTAGCTCAGTTGGTAGAGCAACGGTTTCGTAAACCGTAGGTCGGCGGTTCGAATCCGCCCACCGGCTTTAAATTTTTGATTACTGATTGTGACTTATACATTAATCGTCAAAAAGAAATTTAGTGCAGCCCATTATCTTAAAAATTACCATGGCAAATGCGAAACATTACATGGACATAATTATCAAATTGTGGTCTATATCAAAAGTAAAAGGCTTACGAAATCAGCTATGGTCTATGACTTTCAGGAAATCAAGACATATCTAAATAAAATACTGCCCGACCACAAATGCCTCAACGATATTTATAGATTCAATCCCACTACCGAAAATCTGGCAAAATATTTTTTTGAGCAAATCCATAAAAAATATCCGGTTGTGAAAGTCGAAATCTGGGAAGATGAAAACCAAGGTAGCGCCTACACAAAATATTAGTGTGATAATTCTATAATTAATTTATTTTCAATTACGGAATTCTAAATTTTTATACTCAAATGACCTCGTATTAACAACAGACTGATTTTTTAACGATTAGTAGTGAACTCCTAACTTAATTCCAAACTGGTAAGCAAAGTTACGCTCGGGGTGGTTTTGTCACTAAGCATCTGACCGTCTTACAAGCAAATTATCGTTTAGCAATTATAACCGCAAATATCACTTCAACCAGAACAGGTGATTAAATATCAACCTAGTTAAACAAATAATTACTATAATAAATTCCGTTAATTTAACACCTAAAACACAATCGCTAAGGCAGCCCCCTATACTATACAGTATGCTCGGGCCGTTTTTACGATAGCCTTCTGTTTATCAATAAGTTAGATAAAAAATCTGCTTAAAATTTAATCTATATATAAATAGACTTTTTCAATATTGATTTTGCTGGGTATCGACCCGTTTTCTCCCGATACTAAACATAATTAAATCTCATAAACTAAATTGTATCTTTGGGACATTGGATTTATTGACTTTTGGGTCAATTATCATTATATTATTAACACTTATGAACGATGACCAAGTTATAAATCCCCATGAACGCGATGAAGCGTTGCGGTTAGAAAAATTGGCAAAATTGAAAAGCCGTTCAGCATTGCCTTATCGCTTTGACCGCACCCATACAAATATTGAAATTGTTAACAACTTTGAATCATTGGCATCAAATCATCAACTGGTTAAAACTGCTGGTCGGCTAATTGCCAAAAGAGAACATGGTAAAACTGTTTTTGGTCATATTATTGACCAAACTGCGAAAATCCAGATCTATTTCCGTAAGGATTTTTTAATGCAGAGTTTTGATGACTTGGCGTTAGTTGATATCGGTGATATTTTGGGTGTTGCAGGAGAAGTTTTTAAAACTAAAACCAACGAAATTACGATTTTAGTCAAGTCGTTTACTGTTCTCAACAAGTCATTGCATACCCTGCCCGAAAAATGGCATGGCTTAAGAGATATTGAAACCAAATATCGTCAACGACATTTGGATTTAATTGCCAATCCGGAAAGTAAGAAAATTATGCAGACGCGTAGTCAGCTTATTTCACTGTTGCGTAAGTTCTTTGATGACAAAGGATATCTCGAATTTGAAACACCAATCTTACAGCCAATTTACGGCGGTGCCGCAGCACGACCATTTGAAACCTATTATAATGTTTTAGAACAGAAGATGTTCTTGCGCATCTCGGACGAACTTTATTTGAAACGATTAATTATTGGTGGTTTTGACAAAGTTTATGAAATTGGCAAAGACTTTCGCAATGAAGGTATTGACCGTTTTCATAGCCCGGAATTTACCCAATTAGAAGCATACGAAGCATATAAAGATTATAACGATATGATGGCGCTGGTTGAGGAACTGTTTCAATTTCTCAGTTTACAACTATTTCAGACCTTAGTAATTAACTATCAAGACATTTCAATTGATTTCAGTAAGCCTTGGAAAAGACTCGACTTCTGCACCGCATTAAACCAAAAGATTGGTTGTGATATCTTATCAACCGACCCGAAACAAATTGAAACCAAAGCAATTGAATTAGGAGTATTAGATAAATCAACCTATCCGCGACCGACGTTTGCCAAATTACTTGATAAACTTTTTTCACAATTAGTTCAAAAGGAATTAATGGAACCAACTTTTGTTATCGACCATCCGAAAGTGACAACACCACTTGCTCGAACCCACCGCAATAATCCATTATTGGTTGAACGATTTGAACCGATTATTTGTGGCATTGAAATCGGTAATGCCTTTTCTGAACTTAATGACCCAATTGAACAAAGAAAAAGATTTGAAGAGCAACTAGCACGCCAAGAAGATTATGCGGTGCTTGATGAAGATTTTATTAAAGCGATGGAATATGGTATGCCGCCAACTGCGGGTTTGGGGTTAGGGATTGACCGAATTGTAATGCTATTTACTAACTCGGATTCTATTCGCGATGTCATTTCATTCCCGCAACTAAGAAAATCTGAATAAATAATTCCCAATAATGTTTGAATTGTTTATTGCCCGACGCTACTTACAATCGAAAAGCGGTAAATTTTTTTCTGCTGGCGCCTTTATTACGATTATCGGTATTTTTATTGGTGTTGGTGCCGTTATTATTGTGATGTCAGTAATGAATGGGTTTCATTATGAATTACGCAATCGCATTTTAGGTCTCACACCGCATATTATCATTACCAAGTACTCTTATGAGCCAATTGAAAATTATGATTCCTTAATGCAAATTATTAAACAAAATCCGAAAATTGCCTCGGCAGCACCATTTGTTTATCTAAAAACGATTATTAAAAAAGAACAAGTATCTGACGGGATTGTTGTTCGTGGCATTTTAGAAAATTCCGGTAGTGAAATTACCGATTTACAAAAAATTATTGTTCAGGGTAGTTTTGATATTAGCAATGATAATATTATTCTTGGCATTGATTTGGCACGAAGTATTAATGCGCGAGTAGGCGACGAAATTGCCTTAGTATTACCATTTGGTTCTGAACCAACACCATTAGGTATGTTACCTAAAATAAAACATTTTCGAGTCTCGGGTATTTTTGATGCCGGGATGTATGATTATAATGCCAGTTTTGCTTATTTGAACTTAAACAAGCTCCAAAGGTTTTTAGACCTCGATGATAAAGTTACCGGAATTGAACTAAAACTTAACGACATTAATCAGACGCTCAGAATCACTAGTGAACTAAAAAAATCTTTGCCCTTTCCCTATCGGGTGCAAAATTGGATAAGCATGAATCGGAATATATTTACCGCACTGAAAATGGAAAAAATCGTCACTTTTATCGTGTTAGCGTTAATTATTTTAGTGGCTGCATTTGGCATTGTTGGTTTGTTAGTAATGATGGTAATAAGAAAAACTAAAGAGATTGGTATCTTAAATGCAATGGGGATGAAAAGAAAAAGTATTGTGAGGGTCTTTGTTTTAACCGGCTTTTTAATTGGTATTATTGGAACGGTTGCTGGTGCGATTTGTGGGGTAGTAGCTTCGGTGATGTTAAACAAATATCGGATTGTCAATTTACCCGGTGATGTCTATTTTATAAAAAACTTACCAGTGCGGGTTGAAGCATTGGATGTTATTACAATTATGGTTGTAGCATTAGTTATATCACTTTTGGCAACAATCTATCCAGCTTATAAAGCCGCGAAATTGACACCGGTTGAAGCAATTCGTAATGAATAAAATTAATAAATTTACTTGATTTTAGTATTGGCAGTATTATAATATTAGTAGTTCTATGGAAGAAATAATTCTAAAAGCAACCAACATCACTAAAACTTTTATCTCAGGTAATGAGAAATTAGAAATATTAAAAGGGGTTGATTTAGAAGTCAAAACTGGTGAGTGGCTGTGTATTCTCGGTCCATCAGGTTCAGGCAAAAGCACTTTGTTACATATTTTGGGCGGTCTGGAGGTCGCCGATGCTGGTTCAGTAACGCTAAACCATCAAGAGTTAACTAACATCAACCCAACCGAACTAAGCAAAATTCGCAATCGCAAAATTGGCTTTGTATTTCAGTTTCATCATCTGTTGCCGGAATTTAATGTGATTGAGAATGTTGCAATGCCACTTTTGATTGGTGGTTGTGCTCATTTCGAAGCGTATCAGCAAGCCGAGGCAGTATTAAAAGAGTTGAACTTTTGGGAACGACGCCACGCCCGTCCTTCAGAATTATCCGGTGGTGAAAAACAGAAAGTTGCCTTAGCCCGGGCGCTGGTTATCAATCCGGTAATTATTTTGGCCGATGAACCGACCGGTAATTTGGATGCGGATAATACTATTATCTTACTGTCATTACTAAAAAAATTAAATCAAGAAAAAAAACTAACAATTCTAACAGTAACCCATAATCAGCAAGTTACGGAATATGCTTCAAGGAAATTAATTTTAAAAAATGGCAAATTATTTAATTATGAAAAAGTGTAGTATCTGTCAGCAAGCCGACGCGGTAATGGTTATTACCACTATTGATAAAGATGGTAAAACCACCGAGCTTGCTTTATGCCAGGAATGCGCGGCGAAGCGCGGTGTCGGCGAAATTAAGAAAATAAAATTATCAGTCCAAGAGATCCTTGCCGAATTACAAGAAAAGGTAAGTGAAGACGATTACCAGTTAATCTGCAACTCGTGCGGTATGTCTTATGCCGATTTCAGAAAGAGTGGTCGATTAGGTTGTGAGAACTGTTATTCGGCATTTGCCAGCAAATTAGAGTTGGTAATTAAACGAATTCACAATGCCACGCAACATGTTGGTAAGACCGTAACTGATAGTCGCAAAAAGATAACCGAACTATTTGAAATAAAGAAGTTACGCGTTCGCCTACAAAATGCAATTGCCAAAGAAGACTATGAACAAGCAGCGAAAATTCGTGACGCAATATCTAAACTCCGACAAAATAAATAGCAATTATCAGCTATGAAATCTGTCGCTTTTATTAATCATACGATACCAGCTTGGCTTACTGAAACTGATGATAACTCAGCAATCGTTTTGACCAGTCGCGTGCGTTATGCCCGTAATTTAGCAAATTATCCGTTTCCTAAAAAGGCAAGCGATGAACAACTTAATGAAATTCTCAAAATCATTAATACCGCTATTAATAAAAATGAATCCTTAGCCGAAATTTTTAATGCACCTAATTCCATTAATATCGAAAAGTTAACACCATTGCAGACCGAGTTTTTAATTGAGCGGCATCTGATCTCTTTTGATTTTATCCAATATGCCCGCAAACGAAACAGTAAAGAACATAGCTTAAGTAAACAAGCAGTATATATTAACCAGGATGAGACCATCAGTCTAATGGTTAATGAAGAAGACCATTTACGCTTCCAGGTAATATCACCAGGTATAAATTTTGCTAAAGGACTACAAATATTAGATGAAATTGATAATAATTTAGAAGCAAGTTTAAAATACGCCTATTCTCAACAGTATGGTTTTTTAACCGCTTGTCCAAGCAATGTCGGCACTGGTTTAAGAGCGTCAGTACTTATTCACTTACCAGGATTAGTATTGACTAAAGAAATTGAAAAAGTCTTGCGCGCCATTTGGCATATTGGCTATTCGGTGCGCGGTTTTTATGGTGAAGGTACTGAGACCCGGGGCTATTTCTTTCAAATTTCTAATACCGTTACTTTAGGTGTCTCGGAACAAGAAATAATTGAAGGCATTGAAAAGGTTAGTAATCAAATTATTGACTATGAAAAACGCGCCCGCGATTTTCTTTTGAAAAATACCAAAACCGAGATTGAAGATAAAATCTATCGTGCCTATGCGATATTAAAATCGGCACGACTAATCTCAAGTGAAGAAGCCTTAAATTTATTGGCAACCGTGCGATTAGGGATTGCGACCGGTGTTATTACTAATCTTCCGTTAAATGAAATCAACAAAATTATGCTATTAATTCGGCCAGCCAATCTTCAAATATTTTATAATCAGGAAATGGCGCCTCATGAACGCGATGAAAAACGGGCAGCGTTGATTCGGGAATTGCTCAGTGAAATCACATCAAAAAATTGAGATTTAACAATAAAAATTAGAGTTATATTATGCCGAAAACAAAGTTGATTGGATTAATACTAATTTTATCTGTTTATTCAATTCTTTGGGCCAGCACCGAATATCGGACTGGTGCTTTGTATTGTGATGCCCGATTATGCTCGGAATTAATTGAAGTTAAAGACTTACCTGAAAATAAAACGCTATTAACTTCGGTTGACCTATCATCAGAGATGCCACCAGTTGGTAATCAAGGAAATCAAGGTTCTTGTGTTGCTTGGGCAGTTGGTTATTATCATAAAACCCACACGGAATATAAAGAGCATAACTGGAATGTTAGCCTGCTGGAAAACCAATTCAGTCCAGCATTTATATACAATTTAATCAACGGCGGTGCTGATTTAGGTGCCTATTTTGTTGATGCGGTAAAGGTAATCACTGATAACGGCGTCGCCAATATGGTGCTCAGTCCATATAATCAATATAATTATACATCTTGGCCCTCAGAGACTGCCTTTGTCGCGGCAATTCCCTTTCGTGGGCAAACTGGATATTATATCGATTGTAGCAATAATAACGGCATCGCTTTAATTAAAGCTCGACTTAATGCTGGTTATACGGTTGTTTTAGGTATTGATGTCTATGCTAATTTTGATAACATCAACAATTTTGATACCGTCTATTGCAGTGTTGACCGCTATGGTGAAAATCGCGGTGGTCATGCCATAACGATTGTTGGTTATAATGATAACCGAGTCAATCACGACACTACCGGTGCCTTTAAGATCGTTAATTCCTGGGGCACATTTTGGGGAAATCAAGGGTATGCCTGGATTTCCTATAAAGCAATTAAAGACCCATATTTATCACATCGCCAAGCATACTACATAACTGACCGAATTAATTATTCACCAACATTCCGGGTTAGAACTAAAATTACACATAGTGCTCGGACACGGATTCAGATTAGATGTGGTTTTGGTCCAACTTCTGCCCCAAGATATACCAAAAACTTCTTTGACTTTTATATGACCACGAATATTGACCAGCCATTTCCTAATAACAATCTCGTATTTGATTTAACTGATGGCTATACATACTTTAATCCCGACTCAATAGTATTTATTCGTTGTCTAGATACCTATTATGATAATAAGACCGGCACGCTTGACTATTTCGCTGATGACCTATCACGAATATCTTATGACCCACCGATTATGATTCCGGACTATAATGTTGCGGTCTATGCTAAAATTCCAAGCGAACCACCGATGGGTATTTGGGTGCAAAGAGAATCAATGCCGACGCAGGTTGCTGGTAAATATGTTAAAAATGGCGGTGCCTTAGTCGCAGTTGATTCTGGACTCTATGCATTTCGAGGCAATAATTCCAAAGAATTTTACTATTACCGGTCAGGCAACTGGCGTTATTTGAAGAAAGAGTCAATACCCTATGGTTATAAATATCCTTTAACCTCTCCCCCACAGATTAATAAAAAGAATTTGGGCAAAGGTGCGGCGCTATGTTATGACGGCGATAGTATCATTTATGCGACTAAAGGCAATGGCACCTGGGAATTTTGGGCTTATAAGATTAAAGATAGTATCTGGTTGCCAAAAGCATTTGTCCCGGCTCACAAAAAATTAAAAGGTGGGACATCGCTCACTTTTTGTAATGGCAAAGTATATTTATTGGCTGGCGGTCAAGATAAAAATGACCCAGAAAACTTCTTTGTTTACAACCCAACAACCGATTCTTGGAGAATTTTGACCGGCGCACCGAGAACTGACATTATCACTAATCAATTAAAACCCTGGAAAGACGGTAGTTGTATTGTTGCTTATGACAATAAAATATATGCATTAAAAGGCGGTGATAAACATAACTTATTTTATGAATATCGTATTAATGGCGATTCCTGGATTAGAAAAGAAACAATTCCGTTAGTCCATCCCAATATTCTTATGAAAACTAAGGTTGGTGATGGCGGGGCAATGACGACCGATGGCAATGAAATTTTTGTGATTAAGGGCAAAGGCAAACAAGACTTTTGGAAATACACACCGAGCAGTGGCACTTGGACACCGTTGTCATTAATTCCAAGCCTACATAAAAAAAGTGTGCCGAAAACCGGTGCCTCATTAGCCTATAATGATAGTGGTATTTATTTACTGAAAGGCAATAATACTCCAGAATTCTGGCAATTTGTTTTCACATCGAGGTCAAAACTGATTGCTACACAGTATCGTAATATTCAAACAACAAGTTATCCATCTTTCACGACTAATGACCATATTAAAATCAATGTTATGCCCAATCCGGCTAAAACTATCGCGACTATTTACTACACGGTTCCCAATCAAAGTTATGTGACGATAAAATTATATGATATTGCTGGTAATTTAATTAAAACAATTAAAGCGGACAATTTAAGACCGGGTAATTACACTGAGAAATTAATAACCAGTGCATTGTCCCAGGGCATTTATTTTATCAATTTTGTTGATGGTCTTAACCAAAAAACAGTAAAACTAACAGTCTACTAATAATTTAGTAATTAACATCAATACTTTTGAACTCAACCGGCGTATCGCTTAGTGCTTGCAAAATTGCCAGACCAATCTTGGCGCAGTGAAAGTTAATCCGTTCTAAATCAGTTATAAAATCTAAATGAATTGTGCTGGTATCGATACTTTCTTTATGTCCAGCCTTTAGTCGTTCAAGATGGAGATTATGTAATTCTTGTAATTTTATATAGCCGACCTCGCGCATATTGGCTACTTCCTGTGCCAAATTCTTATCCCAACTGGCTAAAGCCGCCAATGCCTTTTTAAATGTATCCTGCACTTGCCGATGGAATTCGGTAAGTTCTTGTAATCCTTGCTCCGAAAACATAAGATTGTAATCAATTTTTTTCTTGGTATAAACCATTAAATTTTTAGAGATGATATCACCAATGTGCTCTAAATCATCGATAATGTATAACAAGGCGACATTCCGTTTTGATAACTCCGGTGGCAGTTCTGATGAAGAGATTTTTGTTAGATAAGCGGTGATGTTTCTTTCTAAATTATCAACTTTATCGTCAGTCAATGCGACTGCTTTCCGGCCGTCCTTATCATTATTAAGAAAGACCGGCAGACTTTTGGCATACATCTCAAAGACAATGTCGCCCATATGCAACACTTCACGATGGGCTTGGGCAATTGCCATTGCCGGCGCATCTAAAACAGTTTCGTCAAGATATAGTGGTGAGACTTGATATTTATCACTTAGTCGTTGGGGTAAAATGAATAATAAAAATTTCTCGTATGGTTTTAAAAAGGGTAAAAAGACAATACCAGCAAATATGTTGATTAAAGTATGGGCATTAGCAATTTGCCTTGGTAGAAATGCTGAGGTTTGGGCAAAGAGAGTATCTAATTGATTAATAAATGGTAATAATGCTAAAACAATTATTAATTTAAATATCGTATGACCTAAAGCAATTCGTCGGGCTTCGGCACCGGTCTTGAGACTCGCAATTAGCGGTGAAAAACTTGTGCCAAGATTGGCACCTAAAATTATTGGAATCGCTGCCTTTAACCCAATTAAACCACTAAATGCCAAACCAACCGTGATACCAATTGTTGCTGCCGAAGAATGGACTAAAAATGTAAAAATCATTGATATGATGATACCCAGAATTGGATAATTTCCAAATGAGACAATTGTCTCAGTAAAACCCGGAAAATATTTCAGTGGACTTGATGCCTCAAACACCATTTTTATTGCAAAGAACACTAACCCGAAGCCAAAAATTGCCTGACCAATATCCTTAAGCTTTTTATAACTATTCATCAAGACAAACCCAGCAATGATAATAAACAATGCGTAATCATATAACTTAAACGCGAGAATTTGGGCAGTAAAAGTTGTGCCAATATCTGAACCCAAAATTACTGCCAATGCCTGAGAAAGACCAATGAGACCAGCACTAGCAAAACTTATTAAGAGCACGGAAGTGGCAGTTGATGACTGAAATATCATCGTCACCAACATGCCAATGAAGACCCCCAAAACTCGATGACGGGTCAAATTAAAAACAAACTCACGCAGACTCGCACCGGCTAATCGCCGTAGACCTTTACTGCCATAATACAAACCAAAAAGGAAAAAACACAAACCGCCAGCCAAACCAAAAATTACAATCAAATACCATCGTTGCGGTAAAGCGGTTATCGAAAAAATATACTCAGCGTCATTTGATTTTGCGATAATTCGGTATTCTCCTGGCGCACCACCTAATATGAAATCTGTCTTTGCAAAACCATTATAATCAGTGGTAGTTTCAGTGATTGATAGTGATGCACTTTTCTGAGTAAACAAGTTTTCTTTCGGTTCAGAAAGGATTGAGAATTTTACAGTTTGGTTGGCTAATGGTATCCCTTTTTCATTTAACAATTGAATGATTAGCGGTTTGCGCAGTGGTTTTAAGACTTCTTGAACTTGGCCATCACCGGATAAATCTTCATTACCAATAACTGGCTTTACCAATTTGATGTTTTGGTTAGCGACTAAAGCACAATTAAGAACTAAAACTAACAAAACAATTTTAATTCTCATATTTTCTAAATTAAATTTAACCAGTAAAAATAAATATGTCAAGGAAAATATTAGTTGTTTGCTATTGTCTTTTTTAAAAAAATGGGCTCAAAGAGCCCATTTTAATTGTTTGTAGTTTATAACTGAATTTACCGAACAATCAACTTTCTTTCGAAAATTTTATTATCAGTTTCGCATTTCACAAAGTAAATGCCTTTGGCTAACTTATCGGTTGCCAGGGGTATTGAATAATGTCCTTTGTTATAGAAATTATCAACTAAAGTCTCAATTTGTCTTCCGGTTACATCATAGAGCTTAATAATCACATTACCAGAAACAGGCACAGTATAACTAATTGTTGTCAATCTGCTAATAGGATTTGGTCGCACATCAAGATTGAAGTTAAATATTTCAGTCGGGTCGCTTTGGATTGTTTGTGAAACATTTGACATTTGCTCTTTAACATTTGATTTTGGCTCTGGAACATATTGCCAGAACTCATTGAGTTTATTGCCTTTTATTAGCCAAACTCTACTTCCAGCATAAGCAAGCGATGCGCCGGTTTTCGGCACTGACTTCTTATAATTGATACCATATCTTGGTATTGTGCAAAGTGCCGTCCAAACTCCTTTGTCTGATGGTGTATACTGCCAAAAGTCTTGTTTACCTTTACCTTTGATAAGATAAATCACACTGCCATCAGTGCAAATTGCGGTGCCATCACCAAACTTATTCTTTTTACCAAGCATCGGATGATTTTGCGGACAGGATTCAATCTCATTCCAAGTATCGCCATCAATGTGATAAACCCAGAAAGCGTTGTATTTGTCTCCGCCTTTTACCGCATAAATCTTATTGTCAATCTTTCGGATGCAACTACCATCTTTCCAAACTTTATTATATGGACCAGGTCGAGTCTTCAATAAAGTTGCCCAAGTCTTTGCTGATGGGTTATAGGAAAAGAAATTGTTATATTCAAGTTTTTGTCCGCCAACCAAAACATAGAGTAGACCAGATGTTCGATCAAAGTCAATTGAAGTGCCACCTTTAGCACCTTTAGTCGAAGGTAGATATGATTCAAATTGCCAGTGAGCGGAATCAATATCATAAGACCATAATTGGAATGTGCCATTACCTCTGGTTGCATAGATTTTATGCTCGCCATCAAAACAGAGTGAAGCGCCTTTGCCAATATATTTAGTATTAAGTTTTGTTGTATCAGGATATTTTTTACCAAAAGGTAGTGGTTCCATTGTTTCCCAAACACCGACTTCACCAT
>JBDRUR010000041.1:0-12721 GCA_039801485.1 Caldifarciminota bacterium | reverse complement strand
TATCGTAGTGCCATTGAAAAACTTTCCACCGGTGCAATTTCTGAGCCGATTCTTTCCGAACACGGTTATCATCTGATCAAGGTCTTAGATAAACAGGAAGAGCAGATTCTTAGCTTAGAAGAGATGCAAGATGAGATCAGAAACTATTTATACGAGGAACAATTAAAAGAACGACTCGAAAAGTATCTATCTGAAGTTGCCAAAACTACCTATATTGAAAAATATTTAGAATGAATTGAAAACTTTAGTTGTGGTAGATCTGATAAGTAATCGCTGCAAATAATTGTTCACTAGCAACTAACCCTAAAAAATCTATAAAAGTAGCAATAGTGATTGCTTTGGCGTCCCGATAAGCGCACAACAATTACAACAACAGGGAATTTGGTATTTGCTAAAAAGATTAAATTAAAAATCGGTACCGAGACTAAAGTAGAACTTCCAATTTTTGTTGTCAGTAGCAGAAAGAGGTTTGGCAAAATCCAATTTTAACAAGAAATAAGAGATCCGAATTCTAATACCGGCACCAATACCAATTTTCAAATCTTGAAAACCATAACCTTTCTTGTAAATAACCAGTGAGTCGTTCAAAGTAATACCGCAATCAAGAAATGTCACACCACGGATATTATTAAGTTCTAATGGAATCGGATATGCCAATTTGAATTTATCAATTAACGGATGCCGAAGTTCTAAACTGGTTAGAATTAGTTTGGAACTGGGATTATTATTGAATTCACCATATTCATAGCCACGAACATTTTCGCCACCAATTGCAAACAGTTCTCGGTCAGTGCCAAAACTGCCAAGTCCGTAAATCAGTGTGGCAAAATTATAGCGCGGCGATATACGAAAATAGCTTCTGAAATCTAAATAAGTGGTATAAAAATGACGATTTGAAAATGGGACTGTTTGATAACTTTCTAAACGCATTCGAGTGCCTTTAAATGCACCCCAACTATTCCATACCGTGTTGTCAAACACAAATGCCTCGTCAATAAGAAATATCTTTTCTCGATAACTATCCCAAAGATACCAACGGTCAAAGAAGCGGCGATATATTTCGTTGTAACTAAAATAGTTGATGTTGGCGAGTTCTAATCGTGTAAACTTATCTATTGGATATGATGCTAATACTCCTAATCCGCGATTTCTCCGTAAATGGATGTAATCACTAAAGACAACTGGATATTCAAAGTATTGAAACAGTACTAATGCCCAATCCGTCCTTTTTGGTAAATACCAGTAATTGAATAATATCTCGGAGTTGGCAATGTCTTGATATAAGTCAGTCACTAAATAAAACCGGTGATTGCCTAATGCATCACTTAACGAAATGTTTAACTGTCCGGCAACACCGCTATTAGTGCTAAAATAGGCTTGTCCAACGGCATAATCTGGTGAAAGCGAGAACTGATATGGTTTTATTTTGTTTTGGTCAATCTCCATTGAGTCGAAACTCTCGCCATCAGTTTGAGAAATAGCAATGTGTTGTGTGTCAATTTGGGGAACTGTTTTTAATGGTTCGGTAATGACCGCAATGTCCCAACCGTAATTTTGATAATATGAAAATACAATTTTGTCATTGTCATTTGACACCGATGGATAATAGACACCGCCATTGAAATCGGTTTTATGGGTAATTTTTTGTTCGTCAATTGAGTAAATGTAAAGATTGTATGCCGAATCTGAGCCAACAAATATTAAGTGCTTATTGTCAAAAGTTATGGTTGGACAAGCGAGATATTGCATACGGTTAACGTTGGTAATCGGTGTGATTTGCAACGTTTGGCTGAAATTTTTGCTATCTTGATTCTTTGACTCATTGAGCAAATTGTCAACCGCCACTTGAAAAAGCCCATATGCGCCAATTTGCCATTTGCCAAAACTTGGGCGGTCAGAGACAAAGATAATATTTTTGCCATCTGGCGTAAATGCAGGGTCGCGGTCTTCATAATAATCATAAGTAACTCTAATCAGCTTACCGGTTTTTAAATTGGCAATATAAATATCGGCATAGCCATTTTTCAAGCCAATAAAACAGATATTTTGATTATCACGGGATATACTAACCGAATTAATGCCGTCAAGGTTATAACTTATTCGTCTTTTTATTTTGCCTGATGGATATTCAACTATCACGATATAATCTTTGCCCTTACTTTTAGTAACAAACACAATAAATTTCTCGTCATTCGACCAGGCGATACTGCCTTTGAAAAGATGCATTGATTCCAACCCACCGCTTCGTTCGCCTTTAACTAAATGTTTTAACGGTTTGCCATCAATTGCCGAAATTACATAGATATCGGCATAGCCATTGCGGTCAGAAATAAAAGCAATCTTGGTGCCTGAAGGCGAAATTGCTGGCGCGGTGTTATATACTGATCCATCTTTAATATGATTTGTCAGCAATCGACTAATATTGGTAAAATTCTCATTTTTGATGATTAATGGCCAATATTTTATTTTAAGATGTTCTTCAAATTTTTCACTAAATTGGGCAAGAGACATATTAAAACTGCTCTTGAATGCCGATTCCAGATTTCGTTTACTTTTTAGCGTGTGTAAAAACTCAAAGATTTTTTTGCGGTCATATTTCTCGGCAACATAACGGTAAAATGCTTCGCCGAGTCGATAGTTAATATAACCCAACTCATCAGTTAATTTGTTAAGTGGCACAAAACGGTTATTGAGCACTAAATCTCGTAAAAAGATTTCTGAACCGACATCTAATTGTGATTCGTTAGAAACATATTCAGAAAATCCTTCCAAAATCCACAAAGGAACTTGGAATTCACTAACTAAAGTTAAAACCGATGCCAGTCGTGACCGATAAAACATTTCAAATTCAAAAATATGGACAAGTTCATGCTCAATCACTTGCCGAAAATCTTTGTAGGAACCATTAAAAGGTAACACCACACGATTTTTGAAAAGTTCTGAAAACCCGCCAACTGATTCTTCGATGATGTCCAAAATAATATTGGTTTGTTGAAATTGATTTGGTGAATTATAAATTATTATTGGTATTTTCCCTTTGATTTCAAACTGCAGATCCGTTGATAGTTTTCGGTATAATTCTTCAGCATAATTTGACGCATAACTTGCCAAATTTTCACCACCATCATAAAAGTAGATTATAAAATGCTCGGTTGGATAAGTTTTAAAAGAAAAATCCTGATACTGGACTTTGTTCTTACTGAAATAATATTGAGCATTAATAACGCCGAGGCAAAATAAAAAAAAGAATATGACTATTTTTTGCATTACGTTGTATTTCATTACAGGATTTTGCCGGGCAACCGATATTTCCCTTGCCAATATAAGATTGTGTTGTCGACATCGAAATTTGGCGCAATCCGACCATTAACAATCCTACCAATGAACCAGGTTCGATCACCACACTCAATCTCTTGGATAACTTGACATTCAATATTTATTGGACATTCTTTAATACTTTTGGTTTTTAGAGAAAGCGAATCGATTTTCGTTAGATTGGCGCCAGCAAATTTGTCAAAATCTTTACCTGATTTACTACCACAGGTTTTTACAGCTTCTAAAATTTCTTTAGTTGGTATGTTCACCACAAATTCTTTGTTCTGTTTAATTAGACCGAAAGAATACCGTTCGGGTTTAATGCCAATACCAATAAGCGGCGGCGAAAAAGAGAAGATATGGATTAAAGTCACAGTTATTATATTGTCACCGCAACTAACAAGCACGGTTGGGAAGCCAGCAAAGCCAGATAATAACTTTGAAATATCATTAATTTGGTTAGATTTCATACTTGATTTTCATTATAATAAATAAAATCAGCTTTGTCAATTAAGCCAACGCAATGTGTCCATGAAATACTAGGTGGTTTATGAAGTTAACTATATAATGGGTATGTAAATAGGTCATAAGCGAGCAAAATTAATCCCAAAGATGTCTTCAAAAAGTCTATTTATAAATAGACTAAATTTTATGCGAAATTTTAACCTAATTTATTGATAACCAGAAGATTATCGTAAAAATAATGTCACCATACTGTATAGTATAGGGTACTGACTTAGAGGCTATGTTTTACAAAGTAAATTGGTGAAATTTGTTTGAGTAATTGCCTGTTTATTTGGGTTGATATTTAATTAGCTGATCTGGTGGAAATAATATTAACTGTAATGAGCGCTAGACGACAATTTGCTCACAAGGCAGTTAAGTGCTTAGTAACTAAGTCAGTCTAACCGTAACTTTGATTAGCAGCTTGGAATTAAGTTGGGAATTCACTACTAATTGTTAAAAAATTACCCTTCAGGTTTGCTAACAAAATTCCAGTTAACAAAGGTAATTACCTGAACATTAAAAATGAAATCCAATATGCTTGTGCCGATTTAGATAAAATAGTTGGAGAATTAGGTCTTGACGTAGATAAAGTGGTCTGGTATCGCAATGTCTAATTAATCTTGACTTTAAATAAAATATCTTTTATAATATTGTTGCGTCTTGTGGGAATACCCTCCAAATTACAACCCCATATCCTCATCATACCCTCCTTTTATTACCCACAAGACGCGTAATTATCTAACGAGAAAAGCCAGCAGATGTTTTAAGTCAAAATAATAACACTTATTTTTACAAACCTCTTGACATTATTAGACTTATATGTTAAATTGTCTAAAAGCGAGGCGGATATTTTTTTAGCATATCTGAGCCTGGCAAAATAAAAAAAGGAGGCAACTATGCCGAGTAATAGCCGTATAGTAAAAATGTTCCTTGTATTTTCCTTGGCGCTATTAGTTAACGGAAATGCAAAAGCACAAAGTTTAAGCGATTATAATTTTATCCCATCGAGTGGCACATTTACACCATTAACTGGCGCAACAATTCCGACATTGTCTGGTGGTTCACTTGATGATGGTTATTATAATAACTTACCAATCGGTTTTACCTTTAATTATTTAGGAATGGATTATACAACAATTTCTGCAACAACTAATGGCTGTGCCGTCTTGGGACAAACATTAAGTTCTGCGATGCTAACCAATGACCTTACTAACGGAACACCGAGACCGATTCTCGCTCCTTTATGGGATGATTTAGACCAAGAAACATTTGGCACATTTTCTTATAAAACAGAAGGGACAGCACCAAATCGCGTTTTCACGGCTGAATGGTTAAACTTTGCCTGGAATTTTTCAGCGACAGTGCCGGTAATCTCATTTCAATTAAAGTTATATGAAACAACCAATAAAATAGAATTTATCTATCGACAAGAGGCAGGTGCAGTAGTGAGTGGCAGTGCGTCAATTGGCATTACCGCAGTTGGCACTGGTCCTGGAAACTTTCTCTCATTAGATGGGACGGGACCAAATCCGAATGTAAGTTCAACTATTGAAACATCGACATTAAGCACTAAACCAGCTACTGGCCAAATTTATGCTTTTATTCCATTACCTTATCCCAGAATTTCTCACACACCATTGACCAATACCACATCAACTGACCCACGATTAGTTATTGCCGAAATTACTAGTTCAGTAGGGTTGGCTGGTCCGCCAAATCAACCAAGACTATATTACCGCACTTCACCTGGCGATTACACTGCAGTGCCGATGACCAATACTAATGGTGATACTTGGCAAGCAACAATTCCTGGTCAACCAATTGGAACAATGGTTGAATATTATCTTGCTGCTCAAGATACTTCGGTGCCACCATTAGTTAAGACAGCACCTGCTGGTGGCAGTGGAGTTAATCCACCTGGAACAACGCCGCCGCCGGTTCCATATTCTTATCGGGTTTTACAACTCATTGCCGGCACAAAATATATTGTTAGTGGCATAACTGGTCCTGATACTTATCCATCATTTACCTCGGCAATTAATGACCTGAACGCAAGCGTAGTTGGTACTGGTGGTGTTATTTTTAATGTTCCAGCAAATCAAATTTTTACTGAAATCTTACCACCGATAACAGCCACTGGCACTGCTGCTAATCCAATTATCTTTCAGAAAACAGGCGGTAGTGATGCTAATCCGGTTGTGCAAAGAACTGATGCCGGCACAATTGCTACATCGGTCTTAGGTGGGCAAGGTGATGCGGTTATCACCATTGATGGCGGGGATTTTATAACATTTGATGGCATTGATATTAATACTACTGACCAAGGTATTGAATATGGTTATTATCTTAGAAAACTTAATGCTAACGATGGTTGTAAAAATGTTACAATCAAAAATGCTAATATTATAATGACAAAAGGTACGAGTGGTTATGTCGTTGGTATTTATGCCTCCAACAACGATGCAACATCATCACCGAGTTCGGCAACCGGTATTACGGTTACCTCTGACGGTGGTAGAACTGAAAATCTTCTACTTATCGGCAATAATATAAGAAATGTCTTCACTGGTATTATATTAAGAGGAAATAGCAGTTATCCTGATTTATATCCGGTTGTGGGTAATGTTGGACAAGGTAATGTCATTACTAATTATGCCGGCAACACCTCGGCAACTGCTTATGGGATTTATATGATTTATCAAATTATGCCGACGGTTAGCTATAATTACATTAATAATACGGCTAATGGCGGTTCTAATTTCACATCAACCGGCTATGGTATTATGAACTCAACGACGACTAACGGCGGTGGCACAATTACTTATAACGAAATCGATTTAACCACTAATTCTGGTCAGTTATCTGGGATTTATTCAACAACTGGTGGAACAAATCCATTAATTCATGCAAACAATCAAATAAAACTATCAGCAACTGGTGGCTCTGGAATAGTGTACTTTAATTATATAACTGGGACATATTCATCAATAACGGTTTCGGATAATATTTTTATGACCAATGGAATTGCATCAACCGGGACTTGTTATTTGATATATAATTCAAATGCCACACAGAATACAATGATTGCCAATAATGTAACCAGTGGCTTGTTTAATCGGACCGCGTCTTCGGGCACATTTTACGGATATTATAATTATGGCAGTCCGGCTGGCGGCACCGAATATCTAATGAACAATAACTTTTCTAATATTACCCTTGCTGGTTCATCAACATTTTATGGGATATATTCTAATACCGCAACGGCACATAATCGTGTTACTGTTGGCAATGTAATTTCAAATATTGTCGGTGGTACTGGTACGACGTATTGTCTATCTTTGGTTTCAACAACTTCTAATCAGGTTTATAATAACACAGTTGATAGTATCATTGCTGGCGGCACGGTCTATGGATTAAATGTTACTGGCACTAATCCTTCAGTTTATAACAATCTTGTTCGGAAAATTAGAACTACTGGCACAACCGTTTATGGAATTTATCTTGGCGGTTCGGGCACAACCAATTGTTACAATAACCGAATTTATAATTTAACTTCAACGACAACTAGTTCGCCAATCGTTGACGGGATTTATATTAGCACCGGTCTCTTGGTTAATATTTATAATAACTTTATTTCTAACCTAAATGCACCAACGGGCAGTTCGGCAACAGCAATTGCTGGGATATATAACAACGTCTCAACCAGCAGCGCGGTTGTCAATATCTATTACAATAGCATTTATCTTAATGCCACGAGCACCGGGGCAAATTTTGGCACCATAGGTGTGTATGCTTCAACCACGCCAACTGTTGATATACGCAACAATGTCATTGTTAATACCTCAACGCCTAATGGCACCGGACTTACCGTTGCTTATCGTCGAAGTTCAACGACTTTGACTACTTATGCGAATACTTCCAACAATAATTGCTTTTATGCGGGGATACCATCGGCATCAAGATTAATTTTCTATGATGGTACCAATGCTGACCAAACATTGGCGGCATTCAAAGCGCGTGTTTTTCCGAGAGACAATCTGTCGGTTACTGAAGCGGTAAATTTCGTCAGTGCTAATGACTTACATATTAATAATACAATCCCAACGCGGTTAGAATCGGGTGCACGACCAATTGCTGGTATCACTACTGATATTGATGGCGATACAAGAGTCTACCCGAGTGAAATTAATACTAATGTTTTTCCAGATATTGGTGCTGATGAGTTTTCTGGTATACCAATTGATGAATTTGGCCCAATCATTACTTACACGCCATTGCCCCATACCAGTGCATTAACCAATCGCACATTAACAGTAACAATCGTTGATGTAATCTCAGGTGTTTCAGTGGCACCGGGTCAGAAGCCAACACTTTGGTATAATAAAAATCGTGGTAGTTGGTATCAGGATTCACTTTCAACACCGCCTTGGATATTTACGATTGATGTCACAAAACTTGGTGGCGTTGTCGTTGGTGATACTGTTTTCTATTATGTATCTGCCTATGATTCAAGCGGAAATATGGCAGTGAACCCAGTAACCGCACCGACATTGCCAAATTATTATGTTATTACTCAAGCACCATTATCAGGAAATTACACGGTTGGGCTGGCGATGTTTAATAGTTTAACTGGCAGAAATGTCTATTTTGAACCACAAATCCGTAAGGTGCTAAGAGAAGCACAAATTCCAGTGGTAAATTCTCTAAATGACTCTAAAGATAAAAATTCAGCATTTAGTAACGATGATATTGAACTTACAATGCGCACTGAATTAATCGAGGTTGACGAAATTTCTTGGCTACCAATGGAGAATGGCAAACCTTATTTAGGTGATTTGTATATTAAAAAGTCAGAACATCCTGAAATTGCATTTCCGGAAGGGATTGAAGGGGTTTATGCGACGATAACCGCAGCGGTAGCTGACCTAAATCTTCGCGGCGTAAATGGCCCAACTAACTTTTTGTTAGTAGATAATAATTATCCTAACGAGACTTATCCTATTACCATTGATGTTAGGAACGAATATTTACCAACCGCTACAAATCGGGTGACAATTAAACCAAATACCGGAGTCATTGCAACCATCTCAGGCGCGTCGGCAAGTTCTCAGATATTTAGAATTATCTCAAGTTATATTACAATTGATGGTTCTAATTCCGCAGGTACTGACCGAAGTCTGACAATTCAAAATACCAGCACAACTTCGCCGCAAGTAATTGCAATTGCGCCGGGCACAACCACACCAACTGTTAGTGTTACTATCAAGAATTGTATTATTATAAATGGTGCTAATACTTCGAATGCAGTCGTTATCGGCAATCCTGGTTACTTTAATGATATTGTTATTCAGAACAATAGTGTTCAACTGGCGTATATTGGCGTTTATGTGAATGCTGAGCCGGTAGTCGCAGGCAATGGTAGTGGCACCCAATTAATTGGCAATGACTTAAATTCAAGCACTAATCCAATCCGTTTAGTTGGACTATATATGCAAGGTGTTGATGGTGGAAGCATCAGTAATAATAATATTGGTAGTTTCGCAACGGTTGACGCATCAAACATAACTGGTGTTTGGATTGCTGCCGGGAGTAGTAATAGCGTAGTTACTAACAATACTATTGGACCAATTAATTCATCTTCAGGAGCACCAAGGGGTATTGCGATTTCATCCGGTTTAACCAACTCAAATATTCTGGTAGCAAATAATAACATTACTGACATTGCCAGTAGTTATTCGAGTGCTCCATATGGTATCTATGTTTTTAGTACCACAGGAAACGTGCTCATCGAGAAAAATAAAGTTGCTCGTATTTACAATACCAACACCGGTGGTTATGGCGCCCGCGGTATTCATATTTACACTGGCATTGCTAACAGCAATATCACTGTCAAAAATAACTTTGTTTGGGATGTGAGAGCAACTGCTGATGCCGGAATAACTTATTGGGGCATTGGTATTGGTATTGAAGGCGCGACTGGTGATGTCAAAGTGTATTACAATAGTGTCAATCTTTATGGAACAATGACGGGCTATAGTGCGGCGACAGTGCATACCGCTTTTGGGGTAATAACTTCAACTGCGACCAATCTTGATGTTAGAAATAATATCTTTGTTAATTCGTTTGATAATACTAACAGCACTACTGATAAAAGTTATGCAATCAACAGTCAGGCACCAGCTTCAGCGTTTGTTAATATTGATTTTAATGACTACTATGTTTCAGGAACAGCTGGCGTTTTGGGCTATCTTGGCACTGACCGTTTAACCCTTTCAGCGTGGCAAGCGGCAACTGGTCAAGATGCTAATAGTATTTCAGCCAATCCAATGTTTACTGAGGAATTTGACCTTCATATTCCGCCAACAGTTATTTCGCCAGTAAATCGGGCGGCAACGCCAATTGTTGATGTTTATGATGATATTGATAATGAAGTTCGTAATCCAATGTATCCGGATATCGGTGCTGACGAATATACGCCAAATCCGCCACAAGCATTTTCTCTTATCAGTCCTACCAACGGTGCGGTTACACAACCGTTAACCGGACTTTTAGTATGGCATCAATCAGCACTGGCAGAATTTTATGAGGTCTATCTGGATGATGTCTACCCGCCGATAACTAAAGTTAGTACCCAATTTGATACTGTTTATCAATATAATTTAATGCCTAATAAGATATATTACTGGCAGGTGATTGCCTATAATGATACTGTCATTCCGGTTGAAGGTTCAACTGCGTCACCAATCTGGAGTTTTCAGACCGAAATTTGGGATGTTGGTGCCGTCCAAATTATTAGTCCTCGGCCAATCGGATTTGCTGGGAATCTCATTATACCAAAAGTTAAAGTAAGAAATTTTGGCGATGTCCCCCAAACATTTACGGTGACAATGCACATCGGCAGTATCTATACTGATATTAAAACAGTTAATAACCTTGCGGCCAATGATTCACTAATTGTCGACTTTGCACCATGGATAGCAGTTTTAGGTACTTATGATTTACTTGCTTATACAACTTTAGAGTTCGACAATAATCCGGAAAATGATACTGTTCGCGGTGTTACTGAAATTCAAGAACCGGCACATAATGTTGGTCCTTTGGAAATCATCGCGCCGATTGACACGATCGACGAGGGCACAATTGTTTATCCAACGGTGCGAATAAAGAACTTCGGTGCTTATATCGAAACCAACTTTTCGGTACGGTTTAAAATCGGTGATGTCTATAATCAAATTGTATATGTCCCGAGCCTTGCTCCTGATGCCGAAACGACATTAATCTTTCCTGCCTGGACTGCGGTTAGATGCAATTATGTTGTTAGTTGTTCTACGGAATTAGAAAATGACCAATTACCAGAAGACGATATGATTTCAGAGCTAATCACGGTGAGATTTATTGATGTTGGTATTACCGCTATCATTACTCCGGAAGATACGATTGTCGCGTGTAACGAGTATCAACCAACCATTGTTGTTACCAATAATAGCGTCCATAGTTTTCCGGCTACTTGCACATTATTAGTTAAAATCTTGCGTTACCCGGCGATAATGAATAGTTATTGTGATATTGGTATAAGTGATACTCCAGAAATCATTAGCGAAGACCAGCAGATAATTGAACTGGCAATGGGTGAAGAAGTTACTGTCAATTTCTCGACTTGGCATCCTTATTGGTGGGATATTTATTGGATTTCAGAGCCTACTTATCACGAAATTATTGTGCAAATTAGAACGCCCAATGATATGAACAATCAAAATGATTACTTAGAAAAACGGTTTATTGTCAAAGGACCAGATAGTGATTTACAAATGAACTGGACTGGTTTACTTGATCATTACACACCAATTCATCAGGATACGATTCCTAATATCACTTATAATCTGGCATCGGTTGTTTCATACTCAGCAGTGAGTTCAAATATTAGATTCCGAGTCTGGGTTAATATTATAAGAGAACGGGATGAAGCAATAGTTTACACTCGTTATCTGAATTTAACGATGATGCCCAATACTTATTATTGTCTGCCGTTCTCAACTGGTTGGACGGCAACTGAACCTGGTAGTTATCTTGTGCGCAGTTGGGTCGAAACACGACCGGGTTTAGATGCGATTGCGGAAAACTCATGTTGGGAAAGACGATACTATATTACTGCATCGACGGTTGCCAAAACAAATAGTATCAGCAATCCAGCGCTTCAAGGCAATCAGACGAAAATACCAAATTCATTTAACTTACAAGCAAACAGACCCAATCCATTTTCAAATAGCACTCAGATTCAATGGCAGATTCCAATCGACGCTCAGGTTATGCTTTCAATTTATGATGCCTCAGGACGAGTTGTGAAGACATTGGTCAATGAAAAACGACCAGCAGGGTATTATAGCACAATCTGGGATGGCACTGATGAAAACAATCATAAGGTTTCGGCCGGAATTTATTTCTACGAAATGAAAGCCAATAACTATCGAGCTCGACAAAAGATGATAGTGACTCAATAAATAATAAAAATTAATAATCCGGGGCGCGACATTAACTTGTTGCGCCCATTTCTTTTTTTATTGAGTGAGCGCGTTACTTAAATTAAAATAAGCCAAAGCTAACGACCTAATCTTACAGCGCCAGGACCAATGATTTATCTTACTCTTAAAAAATTAGCTAATAAAGGGATGTGTATTGAAAAGAAAGGTAAGGTTAATTATTACTCGGCAGTTGCGCCATCATCTGAATATTCGATAACTATTGACAGGAGGGATATTATTTTATACACTGAGATAATAAGCGGAGGATGGTTATGAGTAGGCTTAGTATTGTTTTCTTATTTTTATTAAGTTTTGGCGTTGCTCAACAAATAACGATAATCAATTCTGAGCCTTCAGAAATTCGGCTAAGTATTGCTAAT
>JBDRUR010000040.1:0-12770 GCA_039801485.1 Caldifarciminota bacterium | reverse complement strand
AGATTTCGCTAAAAAACCGGATATGTTCATTTGGTTTATAATCAGTTTGTAATGACAATCGATATACCTGCCAAGACAATGACCAGTCATTAATCAATAACCGCTCATCGAGCTGGAAATAACCGTTCCAATTAATCTCACCATTAGCCATCATCAACAAGCAGATTAATAGCCAAAAAATATTACGGCATATTTTTATGCTCGGCATATTCACTCCTTTTTATTGCGCCAGGTATCTTTCAGTAAAGATATTGTCGGCGATACCAGAATTAAACTTAACATCTTCTAAAATCATTTTTGTTTTGCGGCCTGATTTGAAATCTTCCATGGTTGTTTCTTTGGCAACCCAAAATTGGTTGACCTGTTCAATTTTGTCGCTAATCATTTTCTTAATAAGTTTGCCGGTTTTATCATAATATTCAATTTGTTGTGGATAAAAATTATCAGTCCGGACTGAAAGGATAAGTTTACCGTAATCAGTAACGACGCCTTTTTTCGGTAGCAACTCTAATTGGTAAATTTCACGGTCTTGACTAAGCAATCTGGGCAGCCAATTATCAGTATATTTTTTTGCCTCCATATCTTCGTAGGTAAAATCAGTACCGGCAAATTTGGAATTCTTTATGTGCGAAGCAATCCGCCGGGTCTTTTTATAGGCCGGGAGATATACATAAAATACATTGTTTGGCAAAGATAAGAAGCCGATGCCTTTTTGGTCAGCTGGTGATAAGAACTTGCCGATTCGTTTGTCACTACCTTTCTGCATCATCATAATCTCTCGAACTGCTTCTTTGCCGTTTTTATCAATGATAATCAGTTTCATTCGAATAGTTTGGTCTTGGGGCGCATTAAGACATTTATCAACTTTTGCCAAAATCTGCTCAGCAGATAACTCTTCTGCCCAGATTATTCTTGCTGGTAAAATTATGGCGACTGCCATTAGCCAAAATATATAAATCATTTTGTGTGATTTTCTGCTGTTCATTTTTCCTCCTTGTTTTTGTTTGTTACTAAAATTATTGCCGGTAAAACAACCAAGGCACTGATGCCGGAAAAAATCATTGTAATTGCTATTAGGATGCCAAATCTTTGTAAAGGAATCAAATTAGCAAAAACTAAAACTAAAAAGCCAATACTAACGGTTAAGACATTAATCAAGATTGCCCGGCCGCTGGTTTTAAGGGTATTTAACACTGCTTTTATCTTATGATGTTTGTTTTGCTTAATTTCCTGTTGATAGCGATTGAGAAAGTGAATTGCATAATCGATACCGATACCGATTGAGACACTTCCCACCAAAACAGTTGCGACATCTAAAGGAATTTTGGCATAGCCCATAAATCCAAAAATAACCACTAGTGTAAAGATAATTGGTATTAAACCGACGGCACTAATCCAGAATGAACGCATCATTATAACTAAACAAATAAAAACCAAGACCAATGCAATGATTAAACTTTGAATTTGACTTCGGCTAAGACTTTTATCCAGATGGTCATAAATGATTGGCGAACCGGTTAAAAACATTGTGCAATCATCAGTATTATTATCCATCAAATAGTTTTCGATATCTCTTAACATTTGCTTGCTCTGTTTTGTCTCAATACCACTGACCATTGCCTGAACGACAGCTGCGGATTTATCACTGTTGACCATTTGATTAACCATTTCTTCGCCTTCTAATAAAAACCAGAGATTGATTACCTTTTCCTTGTTATCCGGAATTACCCGGCCTTCGCCGATGACATAACTCATTTCAGTAATCAGATCGACAATTGATTGTGGATAGTGAATATCAGGATGTGCTGACAAGAATGTTTGCAGTTCGCTGATTTTATTTAGCACTATCGGGTCTTGGATATCACCTTTGACTAAAATTTGAATCGGCACCGAGCCACCAAATTTATTTTTCATCATTTGTTCGGCAATCCGGGTCTGGCTTTTCGGTTTAAAATATTCAATCATATCCGCACTCCGCGTCAGCTTAGGTATTGCCAATAGTGATATTATGACAATTAGGCAGGTCGCAATTAAGACCAGGCGATTTGCCTTAGACATCAAAGTGCGAAGTTGATTAACGATTCTAAACTTAGAGAAATTTTTAATGGCAAATTTATCTTTAATTTTCAGGTGTGATGAAAAGATAAATAACCAAGCCGGCACAAATGTTAAAGAAATAATCAATGACACCAACACACCGAGATCGGTGAACAGCCCAAACTCCTTAATCATGGTTAAATAAGAACCAAAAACAAAAGAGATAAAACCAGCAATCGTGGTAATGCCGGCTAAAATTACTGAAACACTGACACCGTTAAGCAATGTTGATAATGACGATTGGGTTTCGGCAGTCTTTTCGTAAAATCGATTAATAATATGAATGCTATAAGCACTGCCGACCGTAAAAATAATCACTGGGATAATATTCGAAATAATTGTCAGCGGTATCTTCAAAATACTCATGGTACCAAGCGTAATCACAATGCCAATCAACACCGTGACAATGGGCAAAACAACGCCAACAACACTACCAAAACTCAAAAAGAGCACTAAGCCAATTAATAACGCAACAATCGGAATTAATAACTTTAAGTCAGACTGAATAATTTGATTGATCTCAAGCATTTGAAATGGCACACCGGCATAAAAAATTTTCTCAGCGCCTTTTGATTTTCCAACAACTTGTTTAATCTGTTTGACTACTTCTATTTGGTCAACATCTGACTGTAAACGCACAATTAATAAAGTTGTTTTACCATCTTCTGAGATAATATGCCCACGATAAATCTCTTTTGATAAAACATAATGTTTTAGTTTGTTGGTTTCCGAATCCGATTTTGGCAGATTAGATTCATCGAGCAGTTTACCAACTTCTATGCCGACATCGCCCTTTTTAATATCAATAATATTGGCAAGACTAATCACATCTGAGACACCATCAACCTGCTTAATTTGCGAAGTTAATAAACTAATACATTGTAGGGTTATTGGGTTAAAAACATCATCAGCCTCAATTGCAACTATTGCCAGATAATTGCCGTCAAAATTCTCGCCAATCTCGTTGAAAACCTTAACCGCTGGGTCAGAATTTGGTAAATACGAGGCGACGTTGGGATTAATCTTAATTCTCAATGCCCAGTAGCCAAAAAATAAAGAAGCGGAAATTGTAAGCGCAACGATGACAAATCTTAATTTGTAGACCGCCCGAAAAAACCAACTCATAAATTTTTAGATATTTCGAATGTTTTTTTCTTTTATTCTAAAAATATGTAAAAAAATTTCAAAATTATACTTTTCGAATATTTTTTTCATATATTCTAATTTTACTAAAATTTTGTGAAAAGTCAAGTATTTATTTAAAATTTTATTTGATGTCAGGCTTATTTAACTATTCCGTAGAAAAGTATCTCAAACAATTTGTCCGTGTCCTGTTCTAATTTTTGCGAATCTTCAGCTGTTGCCCATTCATATTCCAGCCCTTTGATGCCGAGCATTATTACAAAACTTGCCAGGTTTGGGTCTTGGATTTTGAAGATACCTTGCTCAATGCCTTCTTTTAAGATACTATTAATAATATCAACTTCTTGTTGGTCGTAGTCTTTGCGGATTTTTTGAACATAGGCATAATGTTGCAGGTATTCGTTTTTAAAAACATGTTCAAAGATATGGGCGACTTCGCGAAAACAACGCATCCGGGTAACCACAAACTTTTTCAATTTCTCCTGAGGCGTTTGTGCCTCATTAATTGCATTTCTTATCTTTTCTTGGACATATTTTACTTGAGCCTCAATTACTGCTCGAAAGATATCATCTTTATTTTTGAAATAATAATAGATAGAACTTTTCCCAACCCCAGCCGCTTTGGCAATATCCTCAATTGTTGTTTTACTTAGCCCGTATTTAGCGAAAATGTCCTGGGCGACTTTTAACACAATCTCTTTTTTAATCTCAGTCTTATTACTCATAATTTTTTAAATTTTCGACCACTTCATTCGACATTTTATGATACCATAACCAATAAAATGGGGTTCGTCAATACGCGATTTAGCTATATTGGATTATGCTCAAAATGGTTTTAAGTTTGTAAAATTAATTCTAATTTTCAAAAAGTTTATTTATTTTTGAGCTTTTAATTTAATCTAAAAATAAAAAGGGTGCAACTTTTAGTTGCACCCGCATTTAATTGTTTTTAGCTTATTGGGTATAAATCATCTTCTTGCTAAACCGTTTTGTCCCAGCAGTTAAAGTGTAGAAGTAGATACCATCAGCAACCTTCTGGTTATTCTCATCCGTGCCATTCCAAGTCAAATTGTAAACGCCGCTACTCAAATCGCTATCAACCAATGTCTTAATTATCCGGCCAGCAGCATCATAAATCCTCAAACTCACTCTGCTCGGTTCTGCAATCGCAAACGAAATCTGCGCCAAACCATTTGTCACCGGATTCGGCTTAATCGCATTAAGTGTCGTCACTATTGGCAATCGCTCAGGCTTCTGTTCTTCAATACCACCTGGCGCCATTCGCACAAAGTCAATATACATATTATTGCCATACTCAGAAAACGCCAAAAAGCCAACATAAAGTGTGCCCGAAAATGTCCCAAGATTCACCGTATGCTCTTGCCAAGCCGCGGTCGGGTCATAACGCTTAAATGACGCCACCTGCGTAAAGTTAATCCCATCAGTCGAATACTCAACCTTGATACTATCCGGACCTAATTCACCAGGATATCCCGGATCATGATACATATTGAAAATTACATTGATCGGTTGTGGCGTTGTTCCGCAATTTACCGGCGGCGATATCAATCGTGCCATACTACCCGCCGAGGCATTAAATGAACGATAACCAGCCATCGCTTCACCCTCATACGGCGAACAAGTCGGATAAACACCGGCAGTAAACCTTTCCCAGTTATAGGTGCCGTTTATAATATTTGCCTGCCAACCCGGCGGTGGAAATACCACATCATTGAAGCCTTCTAATAACATATAAGAGTGAACTAAAAAGCCACGACTCTTGCGGTCATTATTGGGTCGCTCATCACCAGTAAGTGCTGTTCGAACAAACACCGACTCATACTCAGTAATTGTCGGCGTATAAGTACCAAAATTAACCACCATCGTATCGCCAGCCGCTAATGAAATTGTCTGGGTGTTCACATAGCGCACGGTCTTTGCTGGTCCAATAATTGAACAGATCACCGGAAAATTGGTCTGATTAGCCGTGCCATAATTCTTGACAACCGCACTCGGTATTATCGGTGTCCCAACTTGATAACTACCGGCTGGCGCAATAATTCTGGTAACGCCAACATCATTAGTTGGCGGTGCCTGAGGACTAACTGTAAGTCTGATGTTAGGACGGTTATAAGTCGCCGTGAGCGAAGTTGGCTGTTGAGTATCACTTCTACCACCTCGGGTCAAATAAGTTGAAGTGGCTGTATAATTCCAGTAAGGATAACCTGATGAAATCCATTGTTGATAGCCTTTAACAATTAAGATTTTTAGGTTTTCAGCATTGTTATAGTAAAATGGTGTGGTTAAGTTAACTTCTAACCATCCAGAGGTGACATCATTGGGAAATGGTCCGGAATAGACCAGTTCATAAGGTGGCGGTGGTGGCAGTGTTACTGAACCAGTTGGCAGTGATGTTTCCGTGGTATGGCACATATAAATCTCAACTGGCGTGATTGGGTCTAAATTGCTACCACTTGCTTTTTGATAAGCCAATGATAAGATATTACAGGCAACACCGATTTCTGATTGCAGATAAATCACTTCGTGGGTATTGTAGTTATAGTATCGGTCAAGTGGTTCGGTTCTTTGATTAGTCGTTGCGGTGCCAATGATGATTTGTGAAATGTTACTGACTAAGCAGGTTCTGGTCTTGCGGTCATTTTCCGGATTAGTATCATTAACCAGCATTGTTTTCATCATTACCCTTAAACTTTCTTGGATTGTTGGACGCCAGGTATCAAAGACAACCGTGGTCGTCATATAACTTGCTAACGAAGAAACTGTTTTAGAACTGAAATAGCGAAAAACACCACCGGGACCGACAATTGAACAGACGACTTGGAAGTTTGTCTGGGTTGCTGTGCCATAATTTTTAACAAGTGCTTGCGGTGTCATTATCGTATTGGGCGTATGAAAGGCACCAGGACTTAAGATTTCTTCAACACCAACATCATTTTGTGGTGGTGGTGCTAATGAACCTTTTTCCATCACATTCAACATTACGGTTGTGCCCCAGTCTTGGGAACCACCAAAAACATAGAGGGCGTTATTATAGTAATCGGGCATCTCCCAACCACGAGCAGTTGGCATTGGTTGTTCAACTGTCCAGGTATTACTGGGAATATTGTATTTATATACCAGATTGTCAGCATTGGCACCAGTACCAGCTGCACCGCCAAGCACATAAATGTCCTCGTCATTTACCGCAACTGCGGCATGATAACCGCGCGGTCCGGGCATATTTGCTTTTTGGGTCCAGGTATTAGTAACGGGGTCAAATTCGTGACAGGTATTTAACCAAACACTACCCGCTCCGACTCCGCCAATTAGATAAACTTTGCCACCAGCACCAACCGCTGCTGCCCATCCACGACCTGTTGGTAGCGGTGCCTTTGCGGTCCAGGTGTTGGTTGCTGGGTCGTATTCATAATTAGCAGTTCCATAGTTTTCATTACCCATAATATATAATTTACCACCAGCAACCGCTGAAGCAACCGACCAAGCCGCAGCCGGCATTGATGCTTTGGTTGTTACTGTCCTATTAACAACATCAAACTCTTCGCATGATGAAAGCGTCGTATTCGAGGCATCACGACCACCAACCACATATATCTTATTGCCAATCTGACCGCCCCCACCGGCTCTTCGTGGAGTTAATAATGTTGGGAGACCGGTTGTTACCCAACTATTAGTTGCTGGAACATAGGCAATAATTTCATTGATTGAACCGGCTGGACTTCGGCCACCACAATACCAAATTGTATCTCTAACCACACCGTGTCCTGGACACCAATATCTGCCAGCTGATGGACAAGGTGTCATCGTTGTCCAGGTAATCGGATCGCCAGGGTCATCAGAATAGACTGATGGATTTGAAACAACCTTCTCAAAAAGATTATCATTAGGCGCACGGTCTGAGTCTAACGAACTTGCCATCGCAATACTGAATATTGCCAGTGTTACAATCATCATATTTTTTTTCATAATGTCCTCCTATTATTGATCCTTTTGTGGTATAAGTCTTTTTTAGTTTTTTGTGCCGTTCGCCTCCTTTCTATTAAAAAATTAAAGTAATTAAAAATAGTGTTGGTATTAACCATATCTAAATTTTATTCATAAAATCATTTCTGTCAAGACATATTTTTTGAAATTTGACATTTATTATTTTACATACCAAACAAATAGCATTTTCGTAACCAAAGGGCCATTCACAAATCAAATTATAACCACATCGAATAGAGTTAGCTTTGAGTTAAGAATTCATCGCTAATCGTCCCTACGCCTTGATTTTATTATTTTTTTCTATATGATTACATGATGTATGGAATATTTATTAGTTATCACTACTACCCCAAATTACCGAATCGCCCAAAAAATTTGTAAAATAATTTTAGAGAAATCATTGGCGAGTTGTTGCCAAATCCTTGGCCCGATGAGAAGTTCTTTTTTGTGGAATAAAAAGATTGAACGCGCAAAGGAATATCTCTGTTTTATTAAAACTACGAAAAGAAACTATCAACAACTGGAAACAATCATCAAAGATAACCACCCCTACCAAATTCCCGAAATTGTCGCCCTCAAAATTACTACCGGACTCAAAGAATACCTTGACTGGTTAAATAAACCAGTATTCTAATATACTACATATAGTATTATTAAAAAATTTATACTATATACAGTTATTGTCGATTTAACTAACTAAAAATTTTATTGACAATTTTATAAAATTTATTATAATTAGCCAGTGATAAAATGTTCGGTTATTGTCCCGGCGTTCAATGAAGCCGATAACATTTTGCCGTTATTAGCTGGGTTGGCAAATAGTTTAACTAACGAATATGAGGTCATTATTGTCGATGACGGTAGTGATGACCGGACATTTGAAATTGCCTCGCAAGCTGCCGATAAATATAGTTTCGTAAAACTAATTCGGCACAAAAGAAATTTGGGTAAGACTCAAGCAATTATTAGTGGTGCTGAAGTTGCCCAAGGAAAATACCTTGTGATTTTCGATGCTGATTTACAGTACTCCCCTACTGACATCCCCCGGTTTGTCGCTGAACTCGACAATGGCGTTGATATGTGTGTTGGCTGGAAACAAGGTAAATACGAAAAAAAGTTGGTGTCAAATATCTATAACTTTTTGGCGAGAAAAATCTTCGGATTAGAGGTTCACGACATCAATGCAATAAAAGCGTTTAAAAAAGAATTGTTATTGGAAATCATCTCTTTGCGTAAAGATTGGCACCGTTATTTAGTGCCTTTAGCTCATGATAAAGGATATAAAATCTCGGAATTGAAGGTAAATCTTTACCCTCGCCATGCTGGCAAGCCTAAGTACCAATCACCCCTTCGAATATTGGTCGGCCTGTTTGATTTATTGGCAGTCGGATTTCAAATTCGGATTATGCGTAAGCCAATGTTTTATTTAGGCTTACTCGGCGCAATGATCATGAGTTTGGGTATAATTATTGGGTTAATTGCAATAATTTTAAGATTCTTAGGTCACGGCTTTCGTCCACTATTGTATTTGGTGATTTTATTAATTCTTGCTGGTCTTTTAATCTTTGGCTTCGGTTTTATTGGCGAAGCAGTTGCCCATATTTCTGAACGACTGGAACGGATTGAGAAGGAAATTAGAAGACATTGAATGAACAATATCGCACCATCACAACAAATGCAAAATTCAGTCAATTTCAGATTAGTTCTGTGACTAAAAATACCAATAGATAAATTGTATGTCACGCCGATTGCTATCAGTTTTACAAATAATTATCACTTGTTGCCTTTTATATTATCTTGTCCGAAAAGTCGACTTAAGGGCATCGTTGGCAATTATCAAACAGGTAAATTTTTTCTTATTAGTTCTAAGTGCGGTAATTTTTGTATTCTTTTTACTGGTTGGTGCTTGGCGATGGAAAATCTTACTTGATGCCCGCAAGATTAAGTTTTCAATGCTTTATTTGACCAAGGTTTATTTTATTTCCTGGTTTTTCAATAATATCCTACCGACTTCAATTGGTGGTGATGTTGTGCGTATTGCTTATACCGTGCAGTCAGACAATAGCTCAGGCAAAAAAACGACTTCGCCGGCATTTGCGGCGGTATTTGTTGACCGCTTTATTGGTTTTATTGGCCTATTCTTCTTCGCATTGCTTGCTGCCACTGTGCTATTTTTAACCCAAAAAAGCCAAAAGCAATATTTACTACTTAACTTTCTCGGTTTCATTATCTTAATGATAATTCTTTTAGCAGTTTTTTCTGATTCTGTCCATCGTATCTTTTCCAAAATTTTTTCAAAAATCAAAGCCTTCCGACTGGGAGAAAAATTTGACCGCGCCTACACTGAAGTTAAAGAATATCGTGAAGTAAAGTTAAAGTTGATTGTCAGTTTTCTTTTATCTTTACTGGTCCAATTACTAAGTTCATTTATCTGGTATTTTGTTGGCATCAGCATTTCGGCCAAAATTTTCCTGCTTTATTATTGTTTGTTTATTCCGATTATTGGCATTTTGACAATGATTCCAATTACTGTTGGCGGTTTGGGTATGCGAGAAAATATGTTTGTTAATATTTTCAATAGTGTTGCCAATGTTAGTAAAGAAAAAGCAACCGCAATATCAGGGCTTTATCTAATTATCAATTTACTATTTGCCCTTATTGGCGGTGTCATGTTTTTATTTGTAAAGAAATTAAAAAATAATCCATAAAAGGAGGCATTTAATGGATAAGACAAATCCTAAAAAGCGTCGAGGCCGTAGAAGAAAAGAAGAAAAAGTCGAAGTTATTGAAATTAGCCAAAAGCCACTTACACCGCGTTTGGCTCATCCCAAAAAACCCGAATTACCCGAAACACCAAAACCAGTGATGCCACCCGAACCATTGCCGCGTTACAATCTTGAGCGGATTATGCCCTATAAACCCGGTAAGCCGATTGAGGCGGTCGCTCGCGAACTAAAATTAACTGGCAGAATTATTAAATTAGCATCAAATGAAAATCCGTTGGGCCCGTCACCGCGAGCATTATATGCTATTAAGAAATTCGCCCATGAAGTTAATCTTTATCCCGATGATAATGGCTTTTATCTTAAAGAAAAAATTGCTCAAAAACATGATGTGCCGATTGACCACATCATTATCGGCAATGGCTCGGTAGAACTTATTTATTTCGCCTGCTTAGCATTTCTCAATCCTTATGACCGGCTAATGCGCAGTGCCGGTAGTTTTTTAATGCCGAAAATTGGTGCCGATATCATTGGTGCCACCTGTCAAGAAATTGAATTGCGCGATTATTATGATGATATGGGCCGCGAAGTCCGCTGCCACGATTTGAATAAAATGTTAGCTGCCATTACCCCACAAACAAAAATCATCTATCTCGATAACCCAATTAATCCGCTTGGCTCTTGTGTCTGGGCAAAAGAACTGGACGAATTTATCGAGCAAGTGCCAAATTATGTCTTAGTAATCATTGACGAAGCCTATTATGACTACATTACGGAAAAAGATTATCCGGATTCTTTGAAGTATCTGCAGGCAGGTAAAAATGTGCTGATTTTGCGGACATTTTCCAAAATCTACGGCTTAGCAGGATTACGCATCGGCTACGGCATTTCCAAGCCGGAAATCATCAGTGCGATGAGTAAAGTCCGCACGCCATTCAATGTTAGCCGATTAGCACAAATTGCCGCCATCGCTGCCTTAGATGATAAAAACCATATTAAGCGTTCACGCCGACTAAACGAAGCGGGCAAAAAATACCTGTATCGGGAGTTGAAAAAATTAAATATCTTCTACTTCCCGACTTATGCCAATTTCATTTTTGTTAATTTCCCCATTGATTCCAAGGAAATCTTTGAGCAGTTACAGCAGCGAAAAATAATTACCCGCACAATTAAAGAATACGGATTCCCCAATGCCTTACGAATTAGCATTGGCACAATGGCAGAAAATAGAATGCTCATCAAAGCACTACAAGAAATCCTTAGTTAACGAAATAACAAGTTTATATTTTAATTGTCTATGACTTGTTACGCAAAACATCAGGACATCAATTATAATTTTATGACATAAATAGCAAAAAACAAAAATTGTGTCTCTAATAACTAATCACCACGATGATTGTTGCCATAGTTGGCCGGCCAAATGTTGGCAAATCAACTTTATTTAACCGCATCATCAACAAGCGCCTGGCAATCACTTTAAAAGAGCCCGGCACAACTCGCGACCGAATATCAGCGCAAGCCCACTGGCAAGGAGTAAAATTCACACTGATTGATACCGGTGGTTATCAAATTAGTAATGAAGATTTTGCTAAAGAGATCACCAATCAAGTCAACCAGGCAATTGAATTAGCAAACATTATCATCTTTATGGTTGATGGCTCTATGCCGCCAGCACCCACTGATTTTGCCATCGCCGAGCAATTAAGAAAGAGCAGAAAATCGTATATCGTGGCGGTTAACAAAACCGACACTAAAATATCTCAAGAATATTTATATGAATTCTATCAACTTGGCGGTGAAGAACTAATCCCAATATCGGCTGAACACGGCAAAGGGGTTGACGAGTTACTTGATGCCATCATAACCAAAATAAAAAACCAGCAACTTAGCATTGACCAGACAATCAAAAAGCCGGATTTGCGACTATTAATTTTAGGGCGACCCAATGTTGGTAAATCGATGCTTTTTAATCAAATCTTAAAAGAACAACGGGTAATCGTCTCAGAAATTCCCGGCACAACTCGCGATGCAATCGAAGAAGAGTTTGAATTTGATGGTAGAAAATTTAAGATTATCGATACTGCCGGACTTAGGAAAAAGGCAAAAATCAAGAAAAGTATTGAGTATTACTCGGTACAACGAGCGATTAGTCAAATCTCTAATGCTGATGTCGTCTTACTTTTACTTGATGCCCAAAGTCAAAGACCGCTTACCAGTCAAGACAAAAATATTATTCAACTAGTTTTACGCCGTGGAAAAGGCATAGTCATCGCCATCAATAAGATCGATTTAGTGCCGAAAAACGAGCAAAACAACTTACTTAACAGAACCAAGATAAACTTACAGCAATTCAATTTCATTCCGGTAATGACGATGTCAGCATTATATAACCAGGGCATTATCAATGTGATAAAAAAAGTTCAGGATGTCTTTGAACAAGGGCAAAAAAAACTTGACGATGAATTACTTAACCAAACCGTAATATCCCGCATAAAAGCCAATCCGCCCAGCAGTAATTTAAAGTATGTTTTTTTGAGGCAGGTTAGCGTTTTACCGCCCCATTTTGTCTTGATAACAAATGTTGCCAAGGAAATCAAATTATCTTATCAACGTTTCATTATTAAAGAAATTAGAAACTATTTTGGTTTTGCGGGTAATCCAATTAGATTAACAATCAAAACCAAACATTGACATTAATTATTTTGCTATTATATTTTAATGAGCATTAAAAAGTTATTGGAGGCATTGTGGATAAAGAATTAGTTGCCGTAGCATTAAATGCGGCGCAATTAAAAGGCGCGGGTT
>JBDRUR010000039.1:0-12799 GCA_039801485.1 Caldifarciminota bacterium | reverse complement strand
TGAAAACCTTCATTCTAACTTGCCGCTTTCAATTACCGACTCATTATATGTTGGCGGTAGTCGAAGTTTGCGTGGCTATCGTGAAAAAGAATTTGGCACCAATCGTTATCTATTAATTCAAAATGAATTAAACTTAGTCAATACAATTAATACTCTTATCTTTGCTTTTACTGACTTTGCGATAATTGGCGGTATCCCCAAAGCAATATTTAAACTTGGTTATGGTATTGGATTAAACATTGAACAGAAAAATACCAGTGTCTCACTCAGTTATGGTATCCCCTATCCGAAAAACTTACTTAATGGCAAAATTCATTTAAGATTAATCAATAAATTCTGATGTCAATTTTATTGCTACTAATATTAGCTATAATTCAAGGATTAACTGAATTCTTGCCGGTTTCCAGTTCGGGACATTTGGTCTTCTTAGAAAATTTACTACCGATGTCGGCACAAAAATTAACAATCACCGCTTTTTTACATCTTGGCACAACGCTATCACTTTTATTTTACTTTCGCAAAAAAATTTCGGAAATTATTTTAGGAATTTTCAATCGCTATGGAACTGAGCAACAAAGAATCAATTTACATTTAATCTTAAAAATTATCATTGGCACCATCCCGATTGCTATGCTCGGATTTTTGCTTAAAGACAAAATCGACCTAATGTTCACCCAACCGGTCTATGTGGCGATTTTCTTATCTATTACTGGAATACTATTATTCCTAACAAGATTTGCCAAACCAACAAGAACAAACATCTCTTATTTATTGGCGTTGATTATTGGTTGCGCTCAGGCAATCGCCTTATTACCTGGAATATCTCGTTCTGGTATAACAATTGCGATTGCTTTACTTTTAGGTTTAAACCAAACAGACAGTTTTGAGTTTTCGTTTTTATTATCAATCCCGGCAGTAATTGGTGCCAATATTTTAATATTTAAGGACATTACTGGCAATTTAAATCTGATAAACTCAATCATTGCAATTATTACGACCTTTATCATTGGGCTTCTGGGATTAAGACTATTAAAAAGTGTGGTTATAAAAAACCGTCTCCATTACTTCGCCTATTATTGTTGGCTAATCGCAATAATTACAACAATCATAATTGGCTGCTCTTAAAATTTTTCTTGGTTCCTGAATTATTGTTACCGGTTAAATGCGATTATCGAAGTTAAACTTCGACAATAAATCGCCTGTCCCAGTGCTTAACTTCATCCTTTATCCCTTTCTTAACCTGCTGCTGAAGCCAATGCTCTCCCCCATCCTGAAATTGTTTCTGCCTTCCTACCTGAAATATATGCTGACAGTCATTCCGAGTCTTTGACTCTCTGAGATTTATCATCCCATTCTGACCTCAAATCTTTTTTTGATTCTCAGAACTTTTCCGAGCTTGAGTCTTACTCCCTGAGTGCATGCGGGGTATGTCTCGGGCATGCATTTTTAGTTTATTCGTAAAGGTAATCTTTATTTTAACGCTATATAATAATAGACTTATTTTTTTATTAAAAGGTTTCACAAAACTTTAATACCAAAATTTTAATTGACAATGTAAATTTATTTGTTATTATACCGCAATATTTAATGACAGTTTTTAATTTACCGATTCTTACTTTTTTGGCAGTAGCCGTAGCAATAATTAGTGTAGTTATATCAGTTGTCTGGGCAGTTTGGTTTTTTCCGAAATCTAAAGGATAAAATGTCAACTTCTTTGTTATTTTTTATTGTCTTGTTTGTTTACATTTTTATTCTTTTTGTAATTGGCGTTATTAGTAAAAGACGGATGGGCAATGCAACCGAAGATTTTTATCTTGGCGGACGCACAACCGGTGCCTGGGTTGCAAGTTTTTCTTTTGTTGCTGCCTATTTTAGTTCGGTTGTGATTATTGGCGGTGGCAGTTTCGGCTATAAATACGGCATGGCAACTATTTGGATTGGTGCGATTAATGTCTTAATTGGCACGACTTTGTTATGGATGATTATTGGTAAAAGAAGCCGAGAACTGACCCAGAAATTGAATGTAGTAACTTTGCCCAGTTTTCTGGCAAAAAGGTATAAATCAAACTTGTTGCAAATTATTTCTGCAGCAATCATCGCCATTTTTCTGATTGTTTATAATGTTAGTATTTTAAAGGCGATGGCAAATGTGTTACAGGTTTTAATGAATATTTCTTATTTTCAGGGACTATTAATCTCGGGTTTGATTATTATTGTTTATGTAACATTGGGTGGCTACTTAGCAGTTGTCTGGACCGGTTTTTTCCAAGCTTGGATAATGCTACTCGGTTTGTTACTTTTGACCATATTCACAGTGAACCAAATTGGAAATATCTCAACAATTTTTACAAAATTAGCCGAGATTAATCAGAACTTAATCCAAACACCGGGTATCTGGGGGTGGTCAGGTTTAATTTCTTATTGTCTGATTGTTAGTTTTGGTGTTTGGGGTATGCCTCAATTAATTACCCGATTTTATTCAATTAAGAATATTAATGTCTTAAGAATTGGTACAGTGCTAGCATCGATTGGTGCCAGTATGGCACTACTCCCTTATTTTAATGGTGCCGCTTCAAGAATTTTGTTTCCCAATCTTGCAAATCCGGATTTAGCAATTCCGAATTTGGTAAAAACTGTGCTTTCACCATTTGCTCAGGCAATCTTTTTGACCGGTGTGATTGCCGCCGGGATGTCAACTTTTTCGGCAGTGTTGCTTATCTGTGTTTCATCATTGATTAAAGATTTATATGAAGATAGTTTAAAACACCAACTTGATAATCACACTCATCTACGCTATGCTCGGATTGCCAGCTTGACTATTGGCATTGTATCGCTTTTGGTAGCAATCAAACCACCATCAATGATTTTGGTTTTAACTGCTTTTTCCTGGGCAGTGATTGCTTCGGCTAATCTCTGGCCATTTGTCTTTGGACTATTTGTTAAGACCCCCTCTGCTAATTCGGCATTAATATCAATGATTGGTGGTGCGGTAATTGCATTAATCTGGTTAATTCTACGCAATCCCTTTGGTGTTCACGGGTTTATACCGGGTATCGCAAGTAGCTTAATATTATACCTTATTGGATATATTTTTAATAAACCAATTGACAAATGTTAAATTAATGATATATTTATTTATAATAAAAAACGAATGGAGGAAATATGAAAATTAAATTAGTGATTTCAGTTCTAACATTGAGTTTGTATTTAATACTCACCTTGAACGCACAGCCGGTTGAATTGAATAAAAGTCCGTGTCTGTATGAAGGCGTAATCGAACCGTCGTCCGGCACCGCTCGCACTCATTATACAGCTTCGGTTCATTATTATGACCCGGATGGTAAAAAACCTTCAAAGATTGTTGTTTATGTTGATGATGTTAGTTACAATTTGAAAAAGGCAACTGGTAAAGCCAATAACGGCATCTATAAATGTAAGCTGGTTTTACCTCCTGGCGGACATAAGTATTATTTTTATGCCGAGGATGATTATGGCAAAGATGTCCGGTATCCAAAATATGGAATGAAAACCGGACCGGTCGTCAGTATTACTAAACCTTGGATCGAACCTGCGAAGTTATCAAATGGCGGTCTTATTCAAAAGACCGGCACTGAAAAAACGGTCTATACTTTTACTGTCAATTATTATGACCCCAATGATAAACCGCCGAAAAAAATATATGTGATTGTTGACAATATTAAGTTTCCAATGAATTTGCATAAAGGCAAACCAGCAAATGGTATTTATTTGGCAATGGTAACTTTGCCAGCCGGACCCCACGCTTATTATTTTAAGGCTTTGGATGCCAGGGGTAATTGTTTGACACTGCCTGAGCAAGGATTTATTCGCGGACCAGATGTCGTGCCAGTAATCAATAATCCACCCAAATTACTTGATGCCAAAATTGAACCAACGATTGGCTATTCCTCAACGTCGTTTACTTATTATGTTACTTATCGCGATGAAGATTTTGACCCGCCGTCGATAATTAATATTGTAATCGATGGCGTATCATATCCGCTAAAATTAAAAGCAGGTAGTAAATACAATGGTTTATATTTTTATCGTACCAAACACTATCTTGGTAATTTGCACAATTATTATTTTTATTGTGAAGATGGCCGTGGCGGCAATTGCCGAATTCCAGCAGTCGGCGCCTTCCACGGACCAGTAGTGGTCAAATAGAAAAGGAGGCATAATGCTAAAAAAACACAAACTGTCTAATATTATCTTCTACATCGTCATCATGCTTTTAGTTATAAGTGTTCCATTAGCCTGCAAGCGTAAGAATCGAGCGCCATCAAAACCAACAACCCCCTCCGGCAATACAACAACCTATACAAATGTGCCCGAAACCTATACCACTGACGCTTCTGACCCGGATGGCGATGCAATACGATTTATCTGGAATATGAACAATCAAATTGACACCACTGATGATAATTATATAACCTACAGTTGGCAAAATACCGGAACATACAGCATCAAAGTTAAAGCAATTGACGAGAAAAATGCCGAGTCTGATTGGTCAGATGCACTCTCAGTGACTGTTCAATATAATAAAGCCCCTACACTCGACTCAATCTGGAGTTATGACCAGACAGTAATTACTGGTTCAACAGTTACTTTTTATGCGGTGGCTTCAGACTCAACTGATAGCGTCCGAGTTCGGTTTATGTCTCGTCCAAAGAACGCAACAACCTATACACTCAGAAATTGGTTACCATATCAAGCTTCTGGTTCAACATTTCAAGATATGATCCAATTTTCAACTGCTGATACCTATGTTGTCCGAGCAATCGCCCAAGACACCAAAGGCTCATTATCTGATACTTCGCCGTCATTATATATTTATGTAATTACTCCTGGTGTTGCTCGTCCTTGGATTGATACAATTATTGGACCAACTGTCCAACCACTATATACTTTTGCTAATCTCTATAATACATTTAGAACCGTCGCGTATGATACGGTTTATGACAGTGTCTTTGTGCGTTTTATGTATAAAAAGTCAACCGCAACCAGTTATACTGTGAAAACTTGGATTGGGCCAAAATATACCGGTTCAATTTTCATTGATTCAATAAAATTCCCGAGTAGCACAACCGTTGACACCTACTATGTGCGGGCAATTGCCAAAAACAAGACTGGTGCTCAATCAGATACCACACCAATTTATAAAGCGATTGTTTATAGTGGTTGGGTGTATACCACACCGGATAATGATGAGTTTTATAGTTCGCCGGCATTAGCCCAGGTTGGCGGTGAATGGATATTATATCTTGGCGGTGTTGATGGCTATTTTTATGCGGTAAAAGCTGCTGATGGTTCAGAAAAATGGCGCAAACGTTCAATTTACGACCCAACCTCATATCCTTATGAGCCCGATGACGAATTTTATGCTTCACCGGCAGTGAACCTCAGTTTGTCTGACCCGCACGTTTATTGCGGCGGTGTCCACGGTGAGTTATATGCCTATCGAACTGCCGCAGGTATTGATTGGCACTGGCGATTTCCAGATAGCTCATATGATGGAGTTACAGATAACGAGGTTAGCACTTCGCCGGCAGTGTCTGGCAATCGGATTTATGTTGGTATGAATACCACTTATGACCCAAATGAATGGCGATTGTTTGCACTACAAGATAATGGCAGCACTTGGCAAGTTTTAAATAGCTATCGAACCGGTATCGAAATTGTCTCTTCACCGGCAATCGATGGTTCAGGTAACGTCTATTTTGGTAATGATTCAGGCTATGTAATTTGCCTTAATCAAAATTGCGGATTAATTTGGCGTACCCGTCCTCATACCGGTAATTACTGCATCTACTCCTCACCGGCAATTGGTCCTAATGCGGTCTATGTTGGCACTGATGATGGTTATCTTTACGCCTTAAATCGTAGCAATGGCAATGTAATTTGGCGCTATCCTGCGACCACGCCGCTGGCGGGAATTAGGTCATCCCCAGTAATTGGTCCAGATGGCACAATTTATTTTGGCGACGATGACGGTTATCTTTATGCGCTTAATCCAACAACCGGCGCCCTTAAATCCGGGTTCCCGGTCCAGTTAAGTGATGATTTTCTAACCTCGACACCGGCAGTTGCACAAGACGGTACCGTCATTGTATATACTTATGAAGATATTGTCTACGGCATTAATCCTGATGGCACAATTAAGTGGCAAGTACCGCTACTTGGCGCAACGGCAGCGAAAAAGCCAAAAATGAAAAAATCACGGTTCTTATTAGAAGATATCTTACCTTCGCCAACAATTGGTCCGGATGGCACTGTTTATGTTGCTTCGGCTCAAGGTGGACTATATGCGATCAAAGGCGTAAATACTAGCCCTTTAGCCAATAGTTCCTGGCCCAAGTGGCGCTGCAATCTGAATAATACCGGTAAAACTACTCAATAACATTAAAATAACCTTAAAACTAAAGCCTTCGGTAATAATTACTGAAGGCTTTTTTATTTCAAACCAAACATCTTGACAATTGCAAATTTTCTTTTATTTTATTAAAAATGTTAACATTGATCTGCTTTAATAAAAACAAAATTCAAAAGTATCTGAGGTAACAATGATGATACCAATTTTACTTTGCGCTATAATTTCATCTTTGACAATAAATCAATCGCCTAACATTCCAGATTCAATTATTGCCCAATTGTATGGTGATACTATTCAACCAATTGAGTTTTATGTTCAGACATATGATGCTGATAATGATAAAATATCATATCAATTTGACTGGGGTGATGGTTCAATTTCAGATTGGTCAGACTTTCTACCATCTGGTTATGTTGCTTACAACAATCATCTTTATAAACAAGCCGGTACTTTTTATTATCGAGTCCGCGTTAAAGATAATTTCGGTAATATTTCTGAATGGTCAAATCCTTGTAGTCTTATTATCATCCCTGATTTAGTAAAATGGGTCTTTCCAACTAATAGCGGTACTTATTCTGGTGTCGCAATCAGTAATGTTAAGGACATTTATTTAACAACTCAAGATGGCAATTTATATGCCATTACTGATAATGGTGTTTTAAAATGGCAATTTTCAACATCGGCATCAATCTTTTCTGCCCCGGTCATCGGGAAAAATGCCATATACATAACATCTACCGATAATAAAATTTATGCCCTAGATTTTTCAGGCAAACTACTTTGGACATTTTCCGCAGAAATGCCAATATATTCAACACCGGCAATTGATAGTAAAGGAAACATTTATTTTGGATGTGATGACGGTAATTTATACGCATTATCTTCAACCGGAAAACTTTTGTGGAAATTTCAGACCGGCGACGAAATTGCCGGCTCACCGGCAATTGATGTTGACGGCACAATTGTTATTGCTTCTGGTCGAGTTTATGCATTAACACCAAAAGGTAAAGTAAAATGGCTATTTCAACCCGCTGAAGAAGATGAAGCGTATTTTTCATCAACACCAACAATTGATAAAGATGGCACGGTATATCTTGGCGGCACCGACGGCGCGATATACGCATTAAACCGAGAAGGACGTTTAAAATGGCGAGCATTGTCACCGGATGAAGACCCGATTCGTGGCGGTATCGCCATCAATAATGATCAAGTTATCTTTTTTGGTGCTGAAAACGGTATCCTTTATAAAAAAGAATTTTACGGCGAAATCGAACCAGTATATGAAACTGATTATTATCTTTTCTCAACCCCAGCAATTGACTCACTTAATAATATTTATTTTGTTTCGGATGATGGTTACCTATATTGCTTACGCGGTGACGGAAAATTGTTGTTTAAATATCAGATTGCCCAAGATAGCAAGGAAATCATTTATAGTCCATCGCCGATAATTGGAAATGATGGCACAATTTATATTGGTTCTTGGGAAGGAAATTTGTATGCGTTTCGCGGCTTTGCCCCACCGGCAAAAAGTGCCTGGCCCTTTTTCCGATACAATCAATATAATACCGCCTGTAAAACCAAATGACATATAAAGAAATTGCGGCAAAGCGATTAAAAACCTTACCACCTTATCTTTTCGCCGAGTTAGATAGAACAAAAGAGAGAATTCAGCAGCAAAGTAAACAAAAAATTATTGACTTAGGCGAAGGCAATCCCGATATAATGCCTGATACTGAAATTATTAAAGAATTCGCAAAGGCGCTAAGAATAAGCGAAAACCATCGTTATCCAAGTTATGCTGGAAAAATCAGCGCCCGAATTGCCGTTGCTAAATGGTATAAAAAACGTTTTAATGTTGATTTAAATCCAGAAACCGAAGTGGCAATGTTAATTGGTACCAAAGAAGGCATTGCCCATCTGTTTTGGGCAATGATTGATAAAGGTGATATTGCCTATGTACCATCACCAGCATATCCAATCTATAACAATCAAACTAAGTTAGCCGGTGGTATTGTTAAGATCATACCGCTTCTAGAAAAAAATAATTTCTTACCTGATTTAAATCAAATCAAGCCTCATAGAAGATTGAAATTATTATGTTTGAATTATCCAAATAACCCCACAACCGCAGTGGCACCATTTAGTTTTTACAAAGAATTAATAGACAAGGCATTGAAATATAACTTTTATGTCTTTAATGATAATGTCTATTCAGAATTGTATTATAATAAGCCACCTCATAGTATTTTAGAAGTTCCGAACGCAAAACAATGTGCGGTTGAATTTCATTCTTTATCAAAAACTTTTAGTATGTGCGGATGGCGTATTGGATTTGTTGTCGGTAATAAAGATATAATTGCATCATTAATAAAAATAAAACAGAATGTTGACTCTGGTCCTTTTGGTGCAATCCAAGATACGGCGGTTTTTGCTTTAAACAATATTGAAGAATATGCTTCGAAAATTCGTCAAACTTATGAAAAGCGATTGTCGTTATTAACTTCGTTATTAAATAAAATAAATTGGAAATGCCGGATGCCGGATGCGACCTTTTATCTTTGGTTAAAAATACCATTAGCAGACTTTAAGAATAATTCATTAGCATTTAGTCAATATTTGCTTGAAAAGACCGGGGTCTTAGTTGCACCGGGCAGAAGTTTTGGTTATTACGGCGAAGGATACATCCGTTTGGCGGCAATTGTTAATTTGAATAAAATCAAGCAAGTTGCCAAATTACTTGGTAATATTATTCGATGAATATTATAGTTCAAAAATTTGGTGGCAGTGTTATTAAAGATTTTAAAACAATTGAAAAAATTGCCCAAATTATAACAAGAACGGTTAATAATAATACCAGGGTTGTTGTAGTAGTATCGGCAATGGGTGATACTACTGACAAACTATTACATATTGCTCATCAAATTAACCCGTTACCGCCAGGCCGTGAATTAGATATGCTTTTGACCTGCGGTGAACGCATTACTATGTCGTTACTCGCTTTGGCAATCAATCGTCTGGGCTATAATGCAATATCGTTCACTGGTTCCCAGGTCGGAATTATTACTAATGAACAACATACCGATGCAAAAATTGTTGATATTAGAGGAACACGATTAAAACAAGCATTAAATAAAGGCAAGATACCTATCATCGCTGGTTTTCAAGGCATGAGTCTTAATCGTGAAATTACAACTTTGGGACGCGGTGGTTCTGATGTTACCGCGGTCGCAATTGCCTCGTTCTTAAAAGCAAGTTACTGCGAACTATATAAAGATGTACCCGGCGTTTTCACAGAAAATCCGAAGTTTTTCCGAAATGTCAAGCACATCCCTTTGATTTCTTATCAAGAAATGACGGAATTAGCATCAAGCGGGTCTGAAATTATTCATCCTCGGGCATGTGCGTTAGCATTTAAGTATAATATCCCGATAATAATAAAATCATTATCAAAGAGAGGACTTTCGACCATGATTAGTAAAGATAGTTACAATTTAAAACCAATAACGAAAGAATATACCGAAAAAGCTTTTGTGCGCGCAATAACCCATTCTTATAATTTATCGCGTTTTTCTTTAGTTGCGGTGCCACAATTGCCAAAATGTCTCCATCAGGTAATTGTGCGTTTAGCAACTGCTAAAATTCCTCTGTTATTCTTTGCTCATGGCGCACCTTACCAAAAAAAATTTGACCTTTCATTTATTATTGAAGATAAAGATTATCAAAGGGCGAAGAAGACATTAACTGAAGCTAGTAAAATTATTGGTGCTGAAAAGTTGTTAATTGCCCGTAAATTGGCATCAATTTCACTTATCGGCCCTAATATTGGCAGTGATGTTGAAATTGTCTCAAGGTTATTTGAAACATTTCATAAACTTAAAATTCATATTGATGCTTTTTCGAGTTCAGAAATGAAAATCACTTGTTACCTACCAGGAAAAAAGGTAAAAGCAGCAGTAAGGGCATTATTGAAGAAATTTAACTTGTTGAATAAAAAATAGTATGAGCACCGAATTTTTAAACAATAAAAATCTATCAGCCGAATTCTCAAATAATAACGAAAATTCTCCTGAAATTAACAATAAAAACAATCAAGTATCACTAAAACAAATCGTCGAGGCATTACTATTTGCTGAAAATAACCCGTTAACACTTATTCGGTTAGTCGAAATTACTCAAGCCTCAGCCGAACAAATAATTAGTGTCTTGAAAGAGTTAAACCAAGAATATGAAGCAACGAAGCGTGCTTTTCGAATTGAGCAAGTTGCTAATGGCTACCAACTATACACCTTGCCTGAATTTGGTCAGTGGATACGTAATCTATATAAAACACCTTATCACCGATTATCCCGTGCGGCATTAGAGACTTTGGCAATTATTATTTACAATCAACCAATTACCCGACCGGAAATCGAAAAAATTCGAGGCGTTGATTGTTCTGGACCATTGTTAACGCTTTTAGAACGTAAATTAATCCGCATCGAAGGCCGAGCTAAAAAACCCGGCGGTCCATTTTTATATGGGACCGGGAAAGAATTTTTAAGATACTTTGGTCTTTCTTCACTGAACGATTTACCAAGTAAAGAAGAACTCGAGGCATTTCTTCAAAAACAGGGCGAATAAAGTCATGATTAACGACCCATTAGCCGCGGTCATTTGGGGCATAATTACAAGAAAGGACTTTGATATCCAACTGATTGAACAAGAATTAATCGCCCATTTTGGCAAAATTATTCACCGAAGTCAGCCATTAGAATTTAATTATACCGATTATTATGAAAAAGAAATGGGTAAAGATTTAATTCGATACTGGTTGATGACTGAAAAATTAGTTTCATTGACCGAAATCGCTCAAATAAAAAACTTTGCGCGGACTATCGAACAAAAATATCTAACTGATGAGCGGCGGCGCGTCAATCTTGACCCGGGATTTATTACTTTGTCAAATTTTATCTTAGCGACAACCAAAAATTATGCGCATCGAATCTATCTTGGTAATAAAATATTTGCCGAAGTAACTTTAATTTTTCGCAACCGTAGTTTTCAAGCGCTTGATTGGACTTATCCCGATTATAAAAATGCTATTGAGTATTTTAATCAGGCGCGGACAATTTATAAACAATTACTTCACAATTTAAGATAAAACTTGCAAAATGAAATAATTTTATTATATTAATAACATGCGCAGTAGAATGATTAAAGAGGAAATCGGTTACACCGGAGAACAGTTACATTCGCTGTTTATTTATGACAATTTCGGCATTGCTGGTGATTCAATCATTTCCTTTGTTGGTCCTTGCGATATTAGTTTAAAAGAAATTGTTGATTTAGAAGATGCCAAAGCCGGTAAAAGAATTTTTGTTCCTAAAATGCTCCATTTTATTGCTGAGCATTTTGATATTGATTTAGAAAAAGCGATCTTACGGCAATATCTTTTAATCGATGTCATAAAAGATATTTTAAATGAGAAATTGGGTAAATTAATAATAAAAAGGATTGAAGGTGATATTTTTGCAAATGATGCCAAATTTGGCATATCGGCTGCAACTGCTTCACCGATATCATCTTTAATTCATGTTGGTATTAATATCATCGCTCCCGAAGAACCCAATATCAAGTTTAAGGGTCTTAATGACTTTAATATCGACCCCTTTGTCATCGCACCAGAAATTTTAGAAAAATATACTAAAGAAATTGAAAAAATTAATCTTGTTCGATGTAAAACGCGGTGGGTCGAATAAGTTCTTTATAACTCATCGTTAATATATGAGCACTCCGGATATATTAATAATTGGTGCTGGCCCTGGTGGTTATGTCGCCGCAATTCGTGCTGCGCAATTAGGTAGAAAAGTTTTGTTAGTTGATAAAGATATGTTAGGTGGTGTCTGTCTTAACCGCGGATGTATTCCAACAAAAACTTGGCTTCATTATACTAAAATACTGTTCAAAGCCAAAAAGATAAACAAAGTAGGCATTAAATTTAATGAACCTGAAATTAACTTGGATCTGTTTAATGATTATGTCGAAAATGTTGTAAATCGTCTCAGAAAAGGGATTGAATATCTTCTAAAAGCAAATGGCGTCGAATATCTTAAGGCCAAAGCTAATTTTGTTGATAAATTAGCTGTTGCCATCACTACTGATAACGGTCAGCAAATTGTTAAGCCCAAGTATATAATAATTGCGACCGGTTCAAAACCATTATTTATACCTGATGTTGATATTGATAACATAAATGTTATTCATTCAGAACAGGCATTTATAATAAAAGAAATACCTAAAAGTATAATCATTATTGGGGCCGGCGCTATCGGCGTCGAATTTGCAACAATTTATCACCGTCTTGGAAGCGATGTTAAGGTTATCGAAATTACCGACCAAATTCTACCAAATACTGATAAGGAAATT
>JBDRUR010000038.1:0-12800 GCA_039801485.1 Caldifarciminota bacterium | reverse complement strand
AACTATCAATAAATCGCATTGAAAACAAAAAATATATTGATTCGATTGTGACATTAGCATCGATTATCGAAAAAGAAGCGAAGATTGATTCGGAACGACCGATTATTGCTTCGGTGTTTTATAATCGCCTGAAAGCAAAAATGCCGCTACAATCTTGTGCGACTGTCCAATATATCCTACCCCATCGTAAAGAAAACCTTAGTATTGAGGATACAAAAATTGACTCGCCATACAATACTTATATATACTTAGGATTACCGCCCAGCCCGATATGTAATCCAGGCAAAGCATCGATTTTAGCGGCAATTAAGCCGGCAAAAACTCAATATCGTTTCTTTGCGGTCGACGAAAATGGACACCACCGTTTCTCAAAGACATTTAGTGAACACCAACAATTTGTAAAAGCAAAAATAAACAATAAACTATAAAATTCATCTTATCCGCTTAAAAGTGTATGGATGTTGACAACGATAAATTTATTATTTATGATTGTTTATTATGAAAATAAATCGTCGTCGCACTAATTATAAAGCGGATATTTCCAAAACTACCTCGGTGCCCTATAGCTATTATATTCAACAAATACGAGCTGGCAAAATTGAACCGGTCTATATCTTGTTTGGTGCTGACCATCCAGGCAAAGATGAATTTATCAATGAACTAAAATCTTCGGACCGATATTCAGTCGAGACAATTCAAGTCCCAGAAGGTGTTAAACTGCAAGAAGAGCGAATCAATAATTTTATCGCCAAGGTTTTCTCACCGTCACTGTGGCAAGATAAGTTATTGGTCATCCTTAAGGATTTTCACAACCTAACTATTGAATATAAACAGCATTTACTGAATCGTTTGATTAAGATACCCAAGGATTATTTTGTTAAGGTTGTTATCGATTGTAAATTCCAAAAAGGACTCAGTAATTTATTTGACCAATACAAATTCCCAGTAATGAATTTTTATCAACTTACTGATGAAATGTTAAGCTATCATGTCAGTCAGATTGCCAATTCGCTGGGATTGATTATCGATACTGAAGCGGCAAAACTACTGCTAGAACTGGTTGGCGATGATTTTCAAATTATTCATCAAGAACTGGAAAAAATCAAGATCTATTTAGGCGACCGGGTTCGAATCACCCAAGATGTCATTTTAAACGCCTGTGGATTTATCAAAACTGCTAGTATCGAAGATTTTCGTCGGGCGATTTTTAATCGAGATCATTTTTTGGCATTAAGGCATTTGGCAAGATTACAGCATGATAATGTTTTTCCCATGGTAATTGTCAGCAGTCTAACCTATTCGGCTTTTTTATTATTATTAGTCAAATTAGGTGCCAATCAGGAAATGTTAAATTTAGGTAAAAAAAACTTTGAGTTATTATTACAGCAGAGCAATTTATGGAAACAATCAGAATTAGAAAAATTCATTTTGACCTTAGCGAAAATTGATAAAAAAATCAAAACCGGCTATGCCGAACCATACTTTTTATTAGAATCATTATTGATGACATCAAGAAATAAAAATTAACAATAGGAAAGTATGTCAGATAATTTTCAAGAAATCGAGAAAAAAATTCAAAGGTTTTGGGAAGAACGAAAAGTTTTTAAGACTAATCCCAACCCCCAAAAGAAGTACTATGTTTTAGTCATGTTTCCATATCCATCCGGCGACTTACATATTGGCCATTCGCGAAACTATACTATTGGTGATACGGTTGCGCGTTTTAAAAAAATGAGCGGCTATGATGTCCTTCACCCCTTTGGCTGGGATGCGTTTGGTTTGCCAGCGGAAAATGCCGCAATCATTCACGGAATTCATCCTGAGCAATGGACCAAAAATAATATTAGTATTTCGAAAAAGCATTTGATGGACTTAGGAATCAGTTATGACTGGGATAGCGAAGTCGTATCATGCGAACCAGATTACTACCGCTGGAATCAATACTTTTTCTTGAAATTCTACGAACGCGGTTTGGTTTATCGGAAACAATCATGGGTAAACTGGTGTCCAAATTGTCAAACCGTCCTAGCTAATGAACAGGTAAAAGAAGGACATTGTTGGCGGTCAACCTGTAATGCGGTAATTGAAAAACGTAAGTTATCGCAATGGTATTTTCGTATTACTGATTATGCCCAACGACTATTAGATGGATTAAAAAAACTAAAAAACTGGCCAGAACCAGTGAAAATCATGCAAGAAAATTGGATTGGTCGAAGTGAAGGCGTTGAGGTTAATTTTAAATTAGAAGATGGCACGCCGGTTCCGATTTTTACCACCCGACCAGATACGTTGTTTGGTGTCACATTTATGGCATTGGCTCCAGATGCACCATTAGCAGAAACAATTGCTTTGGGAACCGAATACGAACATAAAGTTAAAGTCTACATTGCTGAGGCACTGAAAAAATCCGAAGTAGAACGAACCGGCACGCTAACTGAAAAAACCGGCGTCTTTACCGGCAAATATGCCATTAACCCCGTGAATAATGAACGAATCCCGGTTTATATTGCCGACTTTGTCTTAGCATCTTATGGCACTGGGATGATTATGGCGGTTCCAGGACATGACCAGAGAGACTTTGAATTTGCAAAGAAATATAACATTCCAATTAAAGTTGTCATTAACCCACCGAATTTCAATCTCGACCCGAACACAATGGAAAAAGCATATGTTGATGAAGGAATAATGGTAAATTCCGGACAATTTGACGGTTTGAGTAATATTGATGGTATTAATAAAATTACTGAATATCTTATTGATAAAGGACTTGGTAAAAGAACGGTCAACTATCGCTTAAAAGATTGGCTAATCTCTCGTCAAAGATATTGGGGAACACCAATCCCAATGATTCATTGTGAGCATTGCGGGATTGTGCCAGTGCCGGAAAAAGATCTACCGGTCTTATTACCCAAAGAAGTAACTGATTATCTTCCCAAAGGAAAATCAGTATTAGCCGGTATTCCGGAGTTTATAAATACTATCTGTCCCCAATGTCATCGTTCTGCTCAACGAGACCCAGACACAATGGACACTTTTGTTGACTCATCTTGGTATTTCTTAAGATATACTGACCCGAAAAATGATAAAATGCCATTTGATCCGCAAAAAGCCAATCAGTGGATGCCGATCGATGAATATATCGGTGGTATTGAACATGCAACCGGGCACTTGATCTATTTCCGATTTTTTACAAAAGTGCTTTATGATATGGGTCTAGTCGCTTATGACGAACCCTGCGATGTCCTTCATACTCACGGGATGGTTAAGATGAACGGTATTACAATGTCGAGTTCAAAAAAACATGGCGTATGGCTTGGTGATTTTCTAAAAAAACACGGTGCCGATGTCTGCAAACTTGCGGTGCTATTTGCGGCGCCACCGGAAAAAGAGATCGATTGGACCGAAGACCTAGTTACTGGCGTATCAAGGTTTCTCTCTCGGATTAAAGCATTATACGAACACGAAACGCCGAGTTTTGAACCATTACCCAGTTCAATAAAAGAGCAGCACAAATCAATGGCCGCGGATGAACGAAGACTTTACATTCGGTTGAACCAAACCATTAAAAAGGTAATTGATGATGCCGAACATATTCAATACAATACCGCAATTGCGGCATTAATGGAATTTTTAAATGATTTAACAAGTTTCAGTGATAAAAATAGTATCGTCTATAAATATTCGTTAGGTGCGCTGATTAAACTATTGGCACCTTTTGCCCCGCACCTTGCTGAATATTTATGGCTGAAGTTTTCGCAGAAAACAAGCAGCATTTTTGAAGAACGTTTACCCGAGCCTGACCTTACCGCGATTAGTTTTGATACGATTACAATTCCTATCCAGATCCAAGGTAAGTTACGTTCGAAAATCGAAGTCAATATTGGTTGTTCTGAGAATGAGATAAAACAACTCGCCCTGGCTGATAATAAAGTAAAAAAATATCTCGAAGGACGAGAAATTACAAAAATTATCTACGTGCCTAATAAGTTAATAAACATTGTTATCAAATGAAACAAAATTGCTATGAAAAGACAAAATAAATATTTGACCGGTAAACGCATCTTACCAAAAGGAATCAGCAATAAAGCAACCGTTTCTCAAATAATTGAAGAAACAATGTTGGCTTATAATGGTGGTCGGTTACGGGCAGCCTGTTTACTTATTAAAGAGAAATACTCGCAACCAAATGTTACAATTGGCATGAGTTTAGCCGGTGCGCTAACGCCCGCGGGTTTAGGACCCTCGTGTATCATTCCATTAATGAAGTATGGTTATGTTGACTGGATTGTCGCAACCGGCGCTAATATGTATCATGATATCCATTTTGCCTTCAACCTGCCATTACATCAGGGAAGCCCTAATGTCAATGATGCCGATTTACGCAAAAGCGGTGTTATTCGCATTTATGATATCTTCGGTGATTATTATAATGTGCTGCTAAAAACCGATGTTGAATTAAGAAAGATCCTGGTTAGACCCGAATTTCAAAAAGAGATGGGCACGCAGGAATTTTATTATCTTTTGGGTAAGGTGCTAAATGAGTATGAGCAAAAAAATAAATTAAAAGATGTGAGCATTCTTGCCTGTGCCTATCGATTAGGAATTCCGGTATTTACCTCCTCGCCGGGTGATAGCACAATCGGAATGAATATCGCCGGGTTAGAATTATTAGAAAATAAGAACTTTAAATTAAAGATAAACCCATCAATTGATGTTAATGAATCAACCGCGATTGTGCTTGATGTCAAACAGTCTGGCGGCAAATCAGCAGTGATTTTAATTGGTGGCGGCAGTCCGAAAAATTTTATGCTCCAAACTGAACCACAAATTCAAGAAATTTTAAGAATAAAGGAATTGGGACATGATTACGATATCAACATCACTGATGCTCGACCCGATACCGGTGGACTTTCGGGCGCAACTCCGCATGAGGCAGTAAGTTGGGGGAAAATCGACCCCAATCAAATTCAAGAAAGCGTGGTGGTATATGGCGACGTCACCGTCTATCTGCCATTAATTACCGCCTATGTTTTATCTTCGGCACCTAAAAAGAAGTTAAAAAGACTCTATGACCGAAGAACAGAGCTGTACCATAAGATGAGAAAAACTTATTTTATTTTCAATAAAGAAATCCCATTATTACAAAAACTACTAAAATAACCGTTTAACAATTAATAAAATATGGACGAAGCAAAATTACTGGAAATTGTTAATCAATATGGCACTGAGCGACCATTATTTATCGTTGACCATAATAAAATCAGAGAAAACTATCGCCGGTTCAAAAAGAATTTACCTAATGTCCAAGTTTACTATGCAATTAAAGCAAATCCCGAACCGCCAATCATCGAAACTTTATTCAAAGAAGGCAGTAGTTTTGATGCCGCATCGCTAAACGAATTTCTTTTAGTTTATAATCTAATTAAAGATTGGACCGAGGATGAATCGGAATTTTTTGTCTGGGACAAAATCATCTTTTCAAATACCATTAAACCGGCTTCAACATTAAAAGCACTTAGAAAATATAAACCATTAATGACCTTTGATAATATTGACGAGTTAATAAAAATTAAACAGTTTTGCGATACCGCTGGTCTGATATTAAGAGTTAAAGTTCCTGACACCGGGTCAATGGTTGAGATGGCGGGAAAATTTGGCGCCAATCCTGCCGAGGCAGTTGATTTAGTCAAATCGGCAATCGAAATGGGTCTAAATGTTGAAGGCTTAAGTTTTCATGTTGGTAGTCAATGCACGAATTTTAATAATTATGTCGATGCGTTTGCAATTGTTGCCGAAATATTTCAAGAACTTGAACGTAACGGTCTGGAAATTGGCAGAAAAGATAATAAAAATAAAATTCTTGATATTGGTGGCGGGTTTCCTATTTCCTACACGAATGATGTGCCAGCATTTGAGACCTTAGCCGAAATTATTAATGCTGAAATAAATCGACTTTTCAAAACCGGTTTTGAAATTATTGCCGAGCCTGGCCGGTTTATTGTCGGCGATGCCGCAACCAGCATTGTCCAAATTCAAGGCCGTTCACGGCGAGATGGCAAACGGTTTTACTATATCAATGATGGTGTTTATCATACTTTTTCCGGCGTTGTCTTTGACCATTGCACTTATCATTTTCGCCCATTTACAAAGGACTTAAATAAAGGCAAGATTGAAGTCTGCACTGTTGCCGGACCGACCTGCGACAGTTTTGATAAAATATCGACCAGTGAACAATTGCCTGGTGAATTAGAGATTAACGACCTACTAATTGCTGATAAAGTTGGCGCATATACCACCGCATCTTCAACTAATTTTAATGGGATTGAAGGTGCATTAATAGTTCATATTAATACTTAACATTATCCATAAGCAAAGAAAGCAGGATAAATCTTGACTTTTAGTGAATTATGATTATTATCTATAGTCATTTATGATTAAAATTAAAATTGACGATAAGGTGATATCAGTAAAACCCGGCATAACCGTTGCCGAAGTTTTAAATGATGATTCCGCTTTGGCGGCAAAGGTTAACGGCCAGCCAGTTGACTTATCATTTGTGCTGACCGAGGATGCCGAAATCTGTCCGATATATTTTGACTCTGATGTTGGCAAAGAAATCTTTTGGCATTCAAGTTCCCATTTAATGGCGCATGCAGTAAAGTTATTGTATCCCAATGTCAAACTAGCGATTGGTCCGGCAATTGATGAAGGATTTTATTACGATTTTGATTTAGCACAGCCATTAACTGACCGCGACTTAGAAAAAATTGAAGCGAAAATGGCGGAATTAGTGGAAAATAATCTGCCAATCGTCCACAAATTATTACCGAGAAAAGATGCTGAGCAATACTTTCAACAACATGCTGAAAAATATAAATTAGAGATTCTTGCCGAAGTGCCCGATGAGCAGATATCAGTTTATGAACAAAACGGTTTTCGCGACCTATGTTTGGGTCCTCATCTTCCTAATACCGGCATGATTAAGGCATTTAAATTATTGTCAGTTGCCGGTGCCTATTGGAAAGGTGATGAACATAATCCAATGCTCCAACGAATATACGGTATCTCATTTCCTACCAAGCAACAATTGGACGACTATTTGGCAAAATTAGCTGATGCCAAGCGGCGCGACCATCGGAAATTAGGTCCCCAATTAGGACTATTTTTATTTTCCGAAGAGTTAGGGCCTGGGCTCATGCTTTGGACGCCAAAAGGTGCAGTGCTTCGTCGCACGATTGAAGATTATTGGATTAACACTCATTATCAAGCGGGTTATCAGTTGGTTTATACCCCTCATATTGCTCGTGGTCATCTTTGGGAAACTTCCGGCCATTTTTCTTATTACAAAGAAAATATGTTTACCTTGATGATTGAAAAAGAAGAGTATGCCATAAAACCAATGAATTGCCCGGCGCATATTTTAATTTATCAATCGGCGGTAAGAAGTTATCGTGAATTACCAATTCGTTATGCTGAACTCGGAACTGTTTATCGTAATGAACGGTCTGGTGTTATGCACGGTGCCTTAAGAGTTCGCGGTTTTACCCAAGATGATGCCCATATCTTTTGTACCCCAGAGCAGATTGAAGATGAGATCTATGCGACCTTACAACTGGCATTAAAAATAATGTCGGATTTTGGCTTTACTGAATATCATATTGATTTATCATTACGAGATCCAAAACACAAAGAAAATTATGTTGGCACTGACGAACAATGGGAAATGGGCGAACAGGCATTAATCAAGGCATTAGCGCGCTCAAAGTTATCTTATACCAAACGCGAAGGTGAAGCAACTTTTTACGCACCAAAAATCGACATTAAATTACTTGATAGTATTGGCCGGGAGTGGCAATGTCCAACCATTCAATTTGATTTCAATTTACCGGCACGATTTAATATCTATTATATGGGTGCTGATGGCCGACATCACACACCATTTATGATTCACCGGGCGATCTTAGGTGCCTTAGAAAGATTTCTGGGTATTCTGATCGAACATTATGCTGGTGCCTTTCCGATCTGGCTCTGTCCGATCCAAGCAACCGTTTTAACAATTACTGAACAAGAAATTGATTATGCGCAGACAGTTGTCCAACAACTTAGAAATGAAGGTATTCGTGTCAGCGAAGACTTTCGTAATGAGAAGATAAGTTATAAAATTAGCGAAGCTGAGCGAGAAAAAATTCCGTATATTTTAATCATCGGCAAGCGAGAAAAAGAACATAATAAAGTCGCGTTACGCAAACGACATCTTGGCGATTTAGGTCCAACGGAATTATCAACCGTCATTAATAACATTAAAGACGATATTAATCAACGGAGGTAGTAATATAAAACCGCTTCGACCACGCGCTAACGAAGAAATCACCGCAAACTTTGTAAGATTGATTGGTGCTAATAAACAGATGATTGGCATTATGCCAACCAAAGAAGCGTTGCGAATGGCAAAAGCCCAGGGTCTTGATTTAGTAGAAATTGCCCCCAATTCAGAACCGCCGGTTTGCGGCATTATGAATTTAGGTAAATATCTTTATGAACTTAAGAGTAAAGCCAAAGCCGCCAAGAAAAAACAACATACGACTAATGTTCGCGAAATCCGTTTATCAATGAAAATTTCTGATAACGATTATAAAGTGAAGCTAAATAAGATTAAAGAATTCTTGGCCAATAAAGACCGCGTGCGCGTTTCGTTAATGATGCGGGGACGAGAACTGCTCCACAAGGATTTGGCAATGAGTGTCATCAATCGCTTGATTGAAGATTTGAAAAATTATGCGACTTTAGAAAATCCGCCAAAATTTTCTGGCGAAACAAGACAAATTATCCAGGTAATGTTTTTACCAAAATAAGGATTAACAGTATGAAACTAAAAACATTAAGTTCATTAAAAAAACGAATTAAAATAACTGCTCATGGTAAAATTAGTCGGCGCAAAGCGGGCAAGAGTCATCTATTAAGTTCAAAATCAAAAACCCGAAAACGGAAACTATCAAAAGCTATTATCGTCGATAAATCTCATACGAAAAAATTAAAACGGTTATTAGCCGGTTATAAATAAGGAGCAAGGATATGCCAAGAGTAACAACTGGTCCAGCAACCAGAAAACGTCGGAAAAAGTGGCTGAAGCGAGCCAAAGGCTATTGGGGCGCAAAATCCAAATTATACAAAACCGCCCGATTACAGGTAATGAAAGCCGGACAATCAGCTTATCGAGAACGCAAACGCAAAAAACGCGTCTTCCGTTCACTGTGGATAACCAGAATCAATGCAGCACTAAAACCACATAATATCAGTTACAGTAAATTCATCCATGCGTTAACATTAAAGGGCGTTGAGATTAATCGCAAAGCGCTCTCGGAATTGGCAATCCGTTCGCCTCAAGACTTCTCCGCACTGGTTGATTTGGCAAAATCATAATCAATAATAATTAGCAGTTCAGATGAATATCGAACAACTACGACAGACCGCTGAACAAGAAATCCAACAGGTTAGTTCTTTAGACGCATTAGAAGCATTGAGAGTTAAGTATCTTGGCCGAAAAGGCTTAATTACCACATTGTTCAAAGAAATTGCCAATTTACCTTTGGAGGAACGACGGACAACCGGACAACTAATCAATACCCTTAAACAACAACTCACTGGACTATATGAAACTAAGAAAAACGAACTCACTGCCCAGCAAGAACTACTTGCCACCAAAAGACACATTGATTTAACTCTTCCCGGACGAAGATTTTTCCTTGGTTATAAACATCCAATAACTAAAGTATTAGAAGAAATCGTGAAGATATTTATTGGGATGGGATTCCAAGAAGTACTCGGACCCGAAATCGAAACCGAATGGTATAATTATACCGCCCTGAATTTTCCCGAGGACCATCCGGCGCGTGATCAGATTGCCTGCTTTTATCTCAATGACAAATATCTCTTACGCAGTCATACCTCACCGGTTCAAATTCGGGTAATGGAAAAACAAAAGCCGCCGATCAGAATCATTGCCCCAGGAAGAGTATTTCGACCTGATGACTTTGATGCCTCGCATTCGCCGGTTTTCCATCAGGTTGAAGGTCTTTATGTTGATGAAAATGTCAGCATGGCGGAACTAAAAGGCACATTAGAAGTATTTTGCCAAAAGATGTTTGGTAAAGATATTAAAGTGAAGTTCATCCCCTCATATTTTCCATTTACTGAACCCAGTGCCCAGGTATTAATCTCCTGTGTCATTTGCGAAGGCGCCGGCTGTAAAACTTGCAAAAATACCGGCTGGTTAGAAATACTTGGCGCCGGAATGGTGCACCCGGCGGTGTTTGAAAATGTTGGTTATGACTCGGAAAAATATTCTGGCTTTGCCTTTGGCTTAGGAGTTGAACGGATTACGATGATAAAATATCGGATTGACGATATCCGATTATTTTATGAGAACGATATCCGTTTTATTAAACAGTTTTAATAGTTAGAGTTCTAATTTCCCCAAATAACTCATTCATAAAAATTAGAAATAGCCCTTTGTAACAATCAAAAATCGGGGCGACTGGATTTGAACCAGCGACCCCCAGCACCCCAAGCTGGTGCGCTAACCAACTGCGCCACGCCCCGAATAATTTATCATATCTTAAAATTAATACAAGTCAATAGTGTTGACTGATACTTAGCACTATGCCATGCTTGACTTATATCGCTACTGAATTATACTCTGGTCAGTGAATGTTCGCATCGGCATCGCTCGCGCATTATATAGTTATTATCACTACCGATTATGGCAGAAATTCTTTACTGCCCTGAATTGTCAAGTAATCTTATCACCGCCAACAACCAAAACAATATTAGAAGCTGGTATTAAACTTGCGCCTGAAGAAATCTGTCTACCAATCAAAACATTTTTGGGACATATTGCTTATTTAAAAGATAAATGCGACTTTATTTTAATCCCCAGAATTGTCCGGATGAATTATTATGATACCAAAGGCAAACACTTAAAATATGGCTGCCCAAAAGCAATTGGTTTGCCTGATATTGTTAAGGCAATATTTGATAAAATAAATATTATTGATTTGACAATCGATGAACGCCAAATTAATCAAGAACAGTTGTTTTGTCAAATCGGTAAATTGTTTATAGCTTCTAATCAAAAAGTCATTGCTGCCTATTATTCAGCAGTAAATGAACAAGCCCAATTTGATGAGTATGTGAAAAATGGCTTAAAACCCTCTGAGATATTTAACGAGCAGATTGGTTTATTGGACAATCAAAATCCCAAGCGAATCAGTATTGGACTAATTGGCCATCCTTATTTGATATACGACAATTACCTCAGTCTGTCAATGGTTGATATTTTAGAAAAAAATGGTATCAAAATATACTCAGCCAATTGTTGTCCGAAAAAATCAATTGAAGATGTCCACTGGTTTTACGAACAAAACATCATCAATAGCACCGCTTATCTTTTAGAACAGAATTTGGTTTCGGGAATCATCTTTGCCTATAGTTTTTCCTGCGGCACCTCGGCAATTGTTTCTGAAATTATCAAAAAAGAGATTTTAGATCATTATGATATCCCGACATTAACATTATTATTTGACGAACATTCAACCGCAGTTGGTCTTACTACTCGACTTGAATCATTTTTAGACTTACTAAATAGAAATCACCAATACCGGTAAATACAGATTAAAAATGAAAGTCGCGTTTGCCTATATGGGTAATATTCATATCCCGTTGCGAACCTTATTTAAAGAATTAGGTATTGAGCTGATTGTGCCGCCACCGCCGAATAAAAAGACATTAGCCCTCGGTGTCCAACATGCGCCAGAAACGATGTGCATTCCATTCAAAATTACTTTAGGAAATATTATTAATGCCTTAAATCTCGGTGCTGATACGATTTTACATACCACTGGTTTTTGGTCGTGCCGATTTGGTTATTATGGCAAACTCTATACCTATATTGCCAAAGAACTGGGTTATAAGTTCACCCATATTGATTTTTGTGCTGACCGGCTGTTAGCACATTTTCAATTAATAAAAAAAATTAATAAGAACAGTAATGTGCTAGCGGTTAATGCGATTAGTCGAGCAATATATAAAGCCTGGCGCAAATCAACAATAATGGATTTTATGGAAAAAACTGCCCGTGAGGTTAGACCATTTGAAGTAAGTAAAGGTAAAACCACGAAAATATTAGCCAACTATTTGAGCCAGTTAGACAACACTCATCGGGTCGACGAAATGAACGCACTAAAAAAATCTTTTATTGAAGAAATTAAGAATGTTCCAAAAGACTTATGCCGACCAATATTAAAAATAAAGATTGTTGGCGAATCTTATTGTGTGATTGAACCATTTGTTAACTTTAATTTAATACAGGTACTAGGCGAACAAGGCATATACGTTGACCCATTTTTAACTGCTCATAAGTGGCTTGGATTTCATTCAATAAGATATGGCTATCGTGAACGGAAAAGAATAAAGAAATTAGCCCGACCATACTGGAAATACAATGTTGGCGGTGAAGACGAAAATGCGGTTGGCTACACTCTGCTGGCTAAAGAACAGGGTTTTGACGGCGTGATTGCCTTGCATCCATTTGGCTGTATGTCAAGCAATGCGGTTCAAGCAGTTTTACAGAAAATTAGCAATGAAAAAGATATCCCATTTCTTGATATCGGACTTGATGAACATACCTCGGAAACCGGTTTTTATAATCGCATTGATGCCTTTATATCAGTTTTAGAAAAAAGAAAAAAATTAAACTATCGAACTTAAAATAAATACTAATCAGACTTTTCTTAAAAATCTGC
>JBDRUR010000037.1:0-12899 GCA_039801485.1 Caldifarciminota bacterium | reverse complement strand
GTTTTCGACAAAAGGGACAATACTTTTTTAACTCTAATCGCTCTTGGCTCTTTTTATTTTTTGTTGTCGTATAGTTACGCCGTTTACAATCTTTACACGAAAGAGTGATAATCGGTCGCATTATTCAATAATTTTAGTAACTACACCGGCACCAACTGTTTTACCACCTTCACGAATCGCAAATCTCGAACCGACTTCTAAGGCGACAGTTGTAATTAGCTCTACTTCTAAATTAGCGTTATCACCGGGCATTACCATTTCAACGCCTTCTGGTAATTTAATCGTTCCAGTCACATCAGTTGTTCGAATATAGAATTGTGGTCGATAACCAGAGAAAAATGGTGAATGACGACCACCCTCTTCTTTAGTCAAGACATAAACTTCGGCCGCGAATTTCTTATGGGGATGAATTGTTCCCGGTGTCGAAACTACCATACCACGAACAACCTCATCCTTTTCAACTCCGCGTAGCAGAATACCAATATTATCACCAGCAATACCCTCGTCTAAAGTTTTTCGGAACATTTCGATGCTCGTTGCTACTGTTTTAAATTGTTTTCCAAAACCGGTTATTTCAATTTCGGTACCAGGTACTAATCGGCCTCGTTCAACCCGGCCGGTAACAACAGTTCCACGACCAGTAATTGAGAAGATATCTTCTATCGGCATTAAGAATGGCTTATCAATTTCTCGCACTGGCTCCGGTATGAACTCATCTAAGGCATTTAACAGTTGCAATATCGAATTACAATCTGGGCAAGTCTCTTTACCACAGCCACATTGAAGTGCTTTTAGCGCACTACCACGAATGATCGGTGTTTTTTCATAAGGGAATTCATATTTATGTAAGATTTCTCGCACTTCTAATTCAACTAGGTCAACTAACTCGGGATCCGATACTAAGTCAACTTTATTCACATAAACAACAATCGCCGGAACATTCACTTGTCTTGCTAATAGGACATGCTCTTTAGTTTGTGGCATTGGACCATCAGCGGCTGAAACGACTAATATTGCGCCATCCATTTGGGCAGCACCGGTAATCATGTTCTTAATATAGTCAGCGTGTCCAGGACAATCAATGTGGGCATAATGTCTTTTTTCGGTTTCATATTCAACATGGGATACCGCAATCGTTAATATCTTTGTTTCATCGCGACGACCTTGAGCAATACTTGCTTTCGCAACTTCGTCATAGCTTTTGTATTGTGCCAATCCTTTCTGCGACAACACTTTCGTTATTGCTGAAGTTAATACCGTTTTACCATGATCAACATGTCCAATCGTACCGACATTGACATGTGGCTTTTTACGATCAAATTTAGGTTTGGCCATTATCGCCTCCAATTTAATAAAGTTTTATTTTCTCTTTTTTTATAAATTTTTAGCATTATTTCTCACTTATTTTTTATCAGCCCACGGTCGGAATCGAACCGACGGCCTCTTCCTTACCAAGGAAGTGCTCTGCCGACTGAGCTACATGGGCAAATTTTTATAATCTAATATTATAAAAAAATTTTGCAAATTGTCAATAATAATATTTTTTAATTTTAAGCGGAGAACGGGACTCGAACCCGCAGCCTTCTGCTTGGAAGGCAGAAGCTCTACCATTGAGCTATCTCCGCATAATAATTAATCTTAATGGACAGGGAAGGATTCGAACCTCCGAAGTCATACGACAGCAGATTTACAGTCTGCCCCCTTTGGCCGCTTGGGTACCTGTCCAACATAATTATTCAATTTTGGCAATAGCAACTATTGCCAAATTGAAGCCGACAGAGGGATTCGAACCCCCGACCTGAGGTTTACAAAACCACTGCTCTTCCAACTGAGCTATGTCGGCATTTTTATTTAATTGTATATAATATAATCAAAAAATTAATAATCGTCAAGACCCCCTTAACTTCAATCAGACAAGTTGACAATATTAAAAAATTTTTTATAATGGCATAAGTTCACAAAATTATCGAAAGGAGTAAACATGAAGAAATATACTTTAATTTCTGTCGGAATGTGTTTAATGTGTTTAATAAGCATAAGTTTTGCCGGCGATAAAAGAAGACTACCAAGCGGAGTAACTATTCCATCTGAACCATCAGCACAACCATCAGAACGAGTCAAAGAGATACTAAAAGCTTGTGGTTATGATGTTTCGGTTAAAAAACCCAATCGGTTTATTATTAATAATAATGATGGAAAGTATGGTTTCATTAACGATTCGGGTGAAGTCGTAATTAAACCAGTCTATGACAAAGTTAAAGATTTTTCTGAGGGATTGGCAGCAGCAAAATTATGGTGGAAATGGGGCTATATTGATACCGAAGACAAAAATTATCTGCCTTTTGAATATGCTGAAGCCGGAGATTTCCAAGATGGTGTTGCTAAAGTTAAGTTTTATAAAGAAGAAAAAAATTCGGATTTTTTAGATCTTGTAAATACTTTTTTAGAAAAATCTCGATATTTTTTTACCGAAGATGATTATGAATATGCTCTTATTGATAAATATGGAAATGTTATCGTCCCAGCAAAAACTTACAATTATATTGGTAGTAAGAGTTTAGCATTGGAATTTGTATCGAGTTTTGATGAACGTGATTTGGCTGAAAGTGGTAAAATTTTCAATGACGGTTTGGCATATGTTGGTAAAGAGATTAAAAAAGATACAATTAAGTTTGGGTTTATTGATAAAACCGGTAAATTAGTAATTGATTGTGTCTATGACGATGTTTGTAGTTTCCAAAATGGTTTGGCACGAGTGAAGAAAAACAAAAAATGGGGTATTATTAATACTAATAATAAATGGGTTGTCAAACCAGAATATGACTTTATTGGCGCATTTAGCCAGGGTCTAGCACTTTTTAAAAAAGATGGTCAATACGGTTATATGAATACCAAAGGTGAAATTGTTATTAAACCAAAGTTTTCCGATGGCCAGTATTTTTCGGAAGGATTAGCCCGAGTAAAGATTAACGATAACAGTGGTTACTCGTATATTGATACGACAGGTAATATTGTATTTTCACTTTCGCCCAATATTGAAAAAGCGGAAGCATTTTCAGATGGCAGAGCGCGAATTCGTATTGGCCGTCGTTATGGTTATATTGATAAATTAGGAAACATTGTGATTAAACCGCAATTTCAACTTGCTGAACATTTTACTGATGGCGTTGTGATAGTTGGTGATATCATCGAGGGTGACACAACCAAGAATTATGATAATCCTTTTAGCACTTTATCTTTCACTGACAAGTATCATTATGGATTGATTGATAAGAATGGTAAATATATTGTACCCAAAAAGTTTGAATCAATTGGGCCGTTTATTGATGGCATTGCGCGAGTGAGACTTAACGGCAAATATGGATATATTAAACAAGATGGTTCATATTTAGTCGAACCACGCTATGAAAACGCTGATAGTTTTAAAAACGGATTAGCAAAGGTTAAATTCAATGGCAAACAAGCGTATATTGATAAAACTGGTCGGGTTGTTTGGCAACAAGAGTAAAATTTTAAAGAATTAGCCCACAAAAAATTCTGTAAACTATTTATAATTAAAATTTCAATTGAAGTCCTGAAAAAATTGCGAAAACTATAATGCATATAGATTTAAGCATTAGCAGATTTATGCTGACAAAATTTTATTTTTATCCAACCACCAAATCATAAATTGCGGCACAACTAGGTTTTTATTGACGCCGACAAATTTCTACTATAAAATCGTTATGTGAGCACAAATTTACGAATCGGTATCGGTATCGATGCCCATCATTTAGTAAAAAACAGAAAATTAATTTTAGGCGGTATTGAAATAAAATATTCGCTAGGGCTTTTAGGTCATTCAGACGCCGATGTTATTTGCCATGCAATTGCTGATGCCCTTTTGGGTGCTGCCGGACTAAATGACATCGGTTATTATTTCCCGGATACTGATGAAAAATTAAAAGGCATCTCTTCATTAAAGATATTATCAAAAGTTTTAACAATGATTAAAAAAGACGGTTATCAAATAATTAATATTGATTCAGTGATTATCTGCCAAGAACCAAAACTCAACCCCTATTTCCCAAAAATGAAAGCCAAACTTGCTTCAGTTTTAAAAGTTAACCAATCACAAATCGGCTTAAAAGCAAAAACTACTGAGGGTATTAAATTCCCTAAATTCAATCCGAGTATCGCCTGTATTTCAGTCGCATTGTTAGCAAAAAAGACTAAAAATTGATTTCACAATCTAGCATTTAAATATGCTCCCTTTGCGTGACGACATTCTATCGAATAAAAGACCGCTAATAACCTATTTAATAATCGCATTAAACATTTTCGTCTATCTTTATGAACTATCATTGGGCTCACAATTGAAACATTTTTTTGTTGCTTATGGTGTAATTCCAATAAACATTTTAGCCGGAAACAATCTTTACACGCTGATAACCTCAATGTTTATCCATGGCGGGTTTTGGCATATATTAGGAAATATGCTGTATCTCTGGATTTTTGGTGACAATGTTGAAGATTTATTGGGTAAATTCTGGTTTATTATAATGTATCTATTATCGGGCTTAGTTGGCAGTTTTGCTCATATATTAGTTTCGCCAAATTCACCCATTCCCGCAATTGGTGCTTCAGGTGCTGTTTCCGGTGTGTTGGGATGTTATTTATTGCTATATCCTAAAGCCAGAGTATTAGCATTAGTCCCCTTAGGATTTTTTATTCGTTTATTGATGTTACCAGCATCGATTTTTCTCGGATTTTGGATTTTTTTACAACTACTTTATGGGTTCAGCAGTATTGGTGGCGGTGCCGGGGTCGCATATTTTGCTCATATTGGTGGATTTATTATTGGGGTAATTTTTGGATTGATATTTAAGAAAAAACAACAAAAATTCAGTTACGAAATATATTAAACTTTTTAATTAATTAATTAATCTAATAAAATCTCTAAAACAATTTATTATTTTATGTAATAAAAAGAGTAATGCCCTCAACGGGCGTTGAGGGCATTGCTTAGGAGGATATATGAGGTTAATGGGGGGTGTTTATGAAGCTCTCTTTTTTGTATCCTTTAGGAAATTGGAAAACCGTCTCTTTAAGTTCTTCTTGTTTTACTGACAAAATTTCAAATTGGTCTTTGGCTTTATTTTTCTCAAAAGTTATTGTTTTCACTGGAAATCCGTAATACATATCCTTTTCTTTTTCATCGATCCCCACTTTATAAACCCATCGCTTATTTTTCATTATTGAAGAAAAGAATTGCCCCATCTTTTCAAAGCAAGAAACATCTTCTTTCTTGAGTCCGAGTTTTTCCCAGCCAGTTGTCCAAATCTCAATCTCTTTTTTATTGTTGGCGTATCCCTCATATTTGTTGCAAATCCACTGATTTACTTTCTCATTACTTCCAACTTTCTTATAGCGAATTTTAGATTGTGCCATTTGTTTTGCTTGCATCATCTCTTTCATTTTTGCCTGCATTTCCGCCGGTAGTTCTTTCATTGCTTCATCCATCGATTCCATTGCCTGTTCCATTTCCTTGCTAAGTTTTTCCAGCTCGTCTTCGGTAATTATCGTTCCAGTTTTCTTTTTATGGTCAATCATCCAAAATACCTCTTCATCTCCATGAAATATCATTGATACATCAATGTCCTCGGCTTTCATATCAATCCGAATTTTATCTTTCTGGAGATAAACGATCTGAGCCATTGGCTTATTCTTCTTGTCTTGTAAATCTTGAATTTGGGAGTTCATGACAACACCCGCAATTGACGAAGAAACGAGTAATACGATTGCCAAAATAATTATAATATTTATATTTCTTTTCATAATAATAATTTTAATATAAACTTAAAAAAAAGTCAACACTTATTTGCAATGTGCTTAAAAGATACTACTTAGTTTATGAAATTTAATTATATTGGGGATGTGAAACAGGTTTTTAAGTTGAGAAAATTAATTTTAAGGATTCCAGCAAAAGTCTATTTATATATAGACTAAATTTTATGCGAAATTTTTATTTAACTTATTGATAACCAGAAAATTATCGTAAAAATGGCGCGACCATGCTGTATAGTATAGGGGACTGCCTTAGCGATTATGTTTTTGGGAGTAAATTAGCGGAGATTCTTATGGTAATTATTGATTTAGTTGGATTGATATTTAATTTTATAATATGGTTGAAATGATATTAGTAGTTATGAGGGCTAAACAACAATTTGCTCAGAAAGCAGTTAAGTATTTAGTAACCAAACCAGTCTGAGCGTAAATTTGATTGTGAGCCTAACATTAAGTTAGGAATTCAGTACCAATCGTTAAAAAAATAGTTGCATTTATTATTGACAATCAATCTATTATTTCTAATATAATAATAACGATGAAAATATACATCGGCACCTCTGGTTGGTTTTATGATTGGAATCGCGAGCGAACTCTGGATTGGTATGTGTTAAATTCTAAACTCAACGCAGTTGAACTCAATGCGTCATTTTATCGTTTTCCGTTTCCTAATCAAATAAAATCCTGGTCAAAAAAAGGAACCGATTTAAGATGGGCAGTTAAAGTAAATCGTCGCATAACCCATCTTTATAAATTCGGCAAACAGAGTTTCGAACTATGGGATGCCTTTTATCAACTTTTTACACCAATGCATAAATTAATTGACTTCTTTTTATTTCAATTACCACCGTCATTGACCCCGTCACAAAGAAAAGATATTGAACGATTCGTAAAATACACAAAACTTAATGAAAAATTTGCCTTAGAGCCAAGAAACAATCAATGGTTTAATAATGAACAGTTACAGTGGGCGAAAGCCATTAATATTACCTGGGTATCAATTGATGCGCCCCAATTTCCAAATACAATATTCAAAACTAATGATTATGTCTACTTACGAATGCACGGTCGAGAAAGTTGGTATCATTACGATTATTCTCAAAAAGAACTTACCGATGTGAGCCAGCGAATATTTGCTCAAAAACCAAAGTTCGTCTATGTATTTTTCAATAACGACCAGTCAATGTTGCATAATGCTCAAATGTTGCTCAAATTAATGAACAAACAATTACTGCAAAATCGTTAAAACCGCATAATTAGAAATTATAACAACGCTTGACAGTAAAAATTTTTTTATTATGCTAATAATATGATGATACGAAAAAAGCAATGTGCGTTTTGCGCTAAAAAAAATCTGATAATAAGTTATAATAATCCAATTCTCAAGAATTATATTTCTGAAAAGGGTAAGATTATTCCGGCACGCTATACCGGTGTCTGCGCTTTACATCAGCGAAAACTTAAAAAAGCAATAAAATTAGCAAGAAACATTGGCATTCTTTCTTTTACGGAAAAATGAAAATTATCTTAACCCAAGATATCGAACGCCTTGGTAAAAAAGGCGATGTGATTAATGTCAAAGATGGCTATGCTCGTAATTATCTGCTACCTAAGAAAATGGCAATTGAAGCAACTAAGGAACGTCTTGCCCAAATTGACGCCATCAAAGCCGAGTTAGCAAAAAGAGAAGAACGCCGAATTAAAAAACTCCAAAAACTTGCTCAGAAATTAGAAACATTATCATTAAAAGCTGAATTAAAAATGGGCGAAGCCGGTGCTTTTGGCGCAATCACTAATGCTGATATTGCCAATTTGTTAAAAGATGCTGGCTATGATATCGACCGACATAAGATTGAATTATCTAATCCAATTAAAGAAATCGGCATTTTTGATATCCCAATTAACCTGGGCGAAGTTAAAGCGACAATTAAACTTTGGGTTACCCCCGCAAACCAATAAATTCTTATACCAATAAAGTATGATTGAAGTCAAAGTCGCTGGTGTTTTATTTGATAACCAAACAAATTCACCAGTAATGCTGCTAAAAGAAATTGATGGCAACAAAATTTTACCAATCTTTATTGGTCCAATTGAAGCAACGGCAATTGTTTACGCTTTAGAGAATGTAAAATTAACCAGACCAATGACGATTGATTTACTTAAATTAATCGTTGACGGCTTAAAGGCGAAAATTAAACGGGTAATCGTCAATGCTCTTAAAGATGATACCTTTTTTGCTGAAATCATAATTGAGTATGACGGCAAAATTCTTTCGGTTGATGCTCGTCCTTCAGATTCTGTTGGCTTAGCCGTTCGAAGTCAAGCACCAATCTATGTTGCTGATGAAGTTATGGAAACCGCCGGTATTGTTATGACTGAACAAGAAGAAACCCGTTTATCCGAATTACGAGATTCTTTGCGAAATATCCCCCCAGAAGAATTTGGAAATTATAAAATGTAAATTCAATGAAAGTTGATGATATTTTATTAGCGTTAGTTCAAAATACTGATAAGATTGTCTCCGAGCAAGAACTCCTTGAAAAACTAAAAAAGAGTGAACAGAACAAAAAACCGTTAAGAGTAAAACTGGGAATTGATGCTTCTGGTCCGGACATTCATCTTGGCTTTGCGGTTGTTTTAAGAAAGCTGCGCCAATTCCAAGATTTCGGACATACCGCCGTGCTAATTATCGGCGATTTTACTGGCAAAATTGGTGACCCAACCGGGCGTTCCAAAACTCGCCCGCAACTTACAGATGAAGAAATTGAAAGAAATATGGCTCGTTATAAAGAACAGGTTTTTAAGATCTTAAGACCCGAACAAACTGAATTCCGCTACAATTCTGAGTGGTCAAATAGTTTAACAAGCAAAGAAATCATCAGTTTAGCATCAAAATATACCGTGGCAAGAATTTTAGAACGCGAAGATTTTAGTCAAAGATTAAAACAAGGAGTACCGTTATATGTCCACGAAATCCTTTATCCATTATTCCAAGGATATGATTCAGTTGCGGTAAACGCTGATATCGAACTAGGCGGTGCTGACCAATACTGGAACTTATTAGTCGGCCGAGAGCTCCAACGGGAATTTAATCAAGAACCACAAGTAATTATGACCGTGCCCCTTTTAGAAGGCATTGATGGCAAATTAAAAATGAGCAAATCATTCAATAACTATATCGGTATCGCTGAACCGGCAAAAGAAATCTTTGGTAAAATAATGTCAATCCCCGATGAGATGATTATTAAGTATTTTCATTTGTGCACCAATCTTTCCAAGGATGAAATTAAAGAAATTGAAAATGAAATGAAATCAGGAAAAAATCCTAAAATTTACAAAGAACGGTTGGGCAGAGAAATTGTTAGTCTATACTATTCACCGGCAATTGCTGAAAAAGTTAACCAAGAATTTGAAGAAGTCTTTAAATTCAAAAAAACGCCTAAAGATATTGAAGAATTTATTTCACCCAGTAAAAAAATAAACATTGTCGATTTGTTGGTATTAGCCAAGTTATTACCATCAAAAAGTGAAGCCCGAAGAAAAATTACTGAAGGGGCAGTTGAAGTTGATGGTGAAAAAATCAAAGATATTTATTTTGAGTTAACCATCGATTCACCCAAAATCTTAAAAGTAGGCAAAAGAAAATTTTGCAAAATAACTTAGCTGTTCAAGCAACAATTAAATTTTCTTCAATAAATCAGTAAAATATAATATTGAAATTTGCCATATTTGTAATTAAAAACGACAAATTGGTTTAATGGGCAATCTCTCAAGAAAAAATTAGGGGACGGAATTCCGTCCCCTAAAATTTTTTATTTATATTTTTATCTTATTTTATCGTAGCTTGAGTTAATTCAAACCAAGATCTGATTGTTACCGTCGAATAAGGAGAATATTCATAATAATACTTAATCAGACCAGTACCGTCCGCATACCAATAATATAATGGGGTTCCGCTATTCCATACTGCTTTGATCTTCCAGGCATTTTTATAGGTCTTAGCCGGCACAGTTACGTCTTCCTTATTTAGCACTGTATAAACAACTGTATCACTTCCGATGATCTGACGCCAAGTCTTGTTTTCTTTCAAGTCAGTCATAAGCGTCGTATCTGGGTCGTTATCAAGTAACGAAGAATATGTTAAAATAGCATTGTCAGTCTCTCTTAAATATGATGTATTGGTTGACACGTAGAAAGTGTCCGGATTAAATGTTAGAATCGAATCTCGTGTGGTCATTGTAAATACTTTTTTACCACCAATTTTCTGGTCATCAGCGGTAATTTCACTAGTATGGAATATTTTACTTGTTGTATCCACACCTAATGATGTTTCAACTGTTGTCATCCCCGCATATTTCCAGATATTACCCTTCTTCAACGGGAAATAATCAGGTCCGCCAAATAATCCGCAACCAATGATGATAATAACCGGAATTAGTAATAGGAGTCTTTTCATTTTCTATTTCACCCCCTTTCATCATAACTTTTTTAAGATAAAAATTTATCACATAAGCTTTAATTTTCAAAGAACAAACAAGTTTATTATAATAATTTCTATTTTACATTTTTTTTTATATTTGTCAAGATAAATATTTAATGGTATGAAATAAATCTTGACTTAATTAATTATTAGGTTATTATATAGCATGGTTTTAGCATCAGAGGTTCGTGAGGGCATGACGATAAAATTAGAGGGAGTATTATACAAGGTAATCACCGCCGAGTTTAAAACTGGCACGGCTAAAATGCAAAGTGTTGTTCATCTTAAACTTCGTAATATCGAAACACACACTTTTACTGAACAACGGTTTCATCCTGACGACCGAATTGAAGATGTTGCTTTAGATACGATCTTAATGGAATATCTGTTTCATGATGAGAATGACTACTATTTTATGCATCCCGACACTTTTGAACAAATACCATTAGCCAAACAAAAGCTCGGTAATTTTACAAAGTTTATCACACCGGGGATGAAATTGAAAATCGAATTTTTAGATGAACGACCGATTGACATTGTCTTACCAAAAACAGTTGATTTAAAGGTAGTAACTACCGGGGCCGGTGTTAAAGGCGAACATAGTTCTGCGCTAAAAACTGCGGAATTAGAAAACGGGATGGAAATTTTAGTTCCACAATTCATAAAACCTGGCGATATCGTGCGAATTGATGTCGAAACGCAACGATATCTTGACCGTGTGTAATTTAAATTTATTCACAACAATTTCACCACCTGATGATTAAATCTTGCTTAGGCATAAAATCTTTTTTGGTAATATAATAACTTTTTCGCATACCTTGGTAATGCACACTGTCAGGTCGATAAGAAAATTTTATCCTTTTCAGGTTATCAGGCATGTCAATAATAAAATTTGCGCGTTGTAACGGAATTTTCCAATTTTTGGTAGTGGTAAGAATATAACGTGCTTGATTTCTTTTCAGTTTTTGTCGATAAAAAATTTTTAGGGTATCAATGCCGATTGCTTTGAATCTCATTATTAAATCAATTCCGCTATCGTTTTTAAGATAAACAAATTCTTCTACAAAAATTGATTCTGGATAACAATGATATTGGTCAATTGGAAAAGGGTAAAATATTTTTGCCAGCACTTCCTGATTTGAATCGTTACGGAAAAAATAACTACCAAAAACTGAAACAACATTAGAATCAATAAAAATTCTAATATCTTCACCAATAAATTTTATTTTCTCAGCAGATTTAATTCGGCAACAAAGGAAAATAAAAAATACTAATAATATATTTTTCAAAAAGTTATTCAACCACGGTTATCTTTCGGATGAACTTATGCTTGCCAAAATTAAAATTTAGAAAATAAACACCCGGCTTTAAATCTAATTGAATTTGATAAGGTCCAGCGGTCATCCTTTGATTTAATAAAGTTTTTAACAAACTCCCTTTGATATCATAAACACCGAGTCTCACATTGTCTTCGAAAGGTAAACTGAATAAAAGTTTCGAATTAGTTCGAAACGGATTGGGCAGAAATATCAAATTAGCGATTATTGATGTATTATCTTCTCTAATGTCACTAATTGGTAAATTAATATTAATGTTTGAAAGGTGCTGACTATAACCAACATAAATCGATTCCGGATAATTACCAACTTGAACAAAATTCTGATTTTGATATCGCCAAACAGTTATCCAATATTTACCTTCGCCTAATCCAAGTAGGTTATAATAACCCTGATTGTCACTTACATTACAAGCTTGACCATTACGTCCATCAGCATAAACATAATAATTAACACAACCTTGCCCTTGTGAATTTAGTAACCGTCCGGAAATCATGCTGTAATCGTCATTTGCCATATTAAATGTTGGTGTGGAATCAACATACCAATTAATCAAATCTAAATATAAATTAAAATAATAATCAGGATTACGATAAAGACAAATACTACCACCTATTGGTGGCGCTGGTGCATGATTCCAGTTCACTTGTGATGATGGCCAACTTACTGACTGAATTAGATAGCCATTATTACTATAAATCGATACCACATCGTTATTTTCATTAATTTGAAATACGCCGGTAGTGTTAGTAGCATCGATTGTCACATAACCATTAACTGGCAAAAACACATTGGGATTAATCGTCGCAACTCCAGCATGAGTATGAATTGTCCAACCACCAAGATTTATGCCGCCACCAAATGAAGGAATAGCATAAAGTTCAATCCGTTGTAACGAATCCGGGGCAGCTTGAATTTCATTAAGATACGATACGAATATCGGATTGGCATAATTTAATGATATTAATATAAATGTTAAAAGCAGAACCTTAAAAAGTCTCATAAATCCTCCAGATAGTAAATATATTAATAGACACTATGTAATGTGTCAAGTGTTTAATTTTCATCAAAAATAATCTACCGAAAATTGGTTGTTTAATCATAATCGGGCTAATCGCTAATGATATAAAAAAGAGTGAAACCAATTAGCCTGTTTAATCGTCTATATAATATATTATATTTAAAGGGAAAATTATTGATTAATGTCTAAAAACCATTTATCACAATCGTAATAAAGAAACTACTCGGGGCATACC
>JBDRUR010000036.1:0-13465 GCA_039801485.1 Caldifarciminota bacterium | reverse complement strand
GGTATGAATAGCAATTGTATGGCCAACAAACTCCGGCGGAATTTGACTTCGACGACTATAGGTTTTGATAACCTTGCGTTCACCCGATGCCGTCAATGCCTTAATCTTTTTTAATAACTTTTCATCAACATACGGGCCTTTTTTAGTTGAACGACTCATTTCTTTCTCCTCTGAACAATTAACTTCGAAGAAAACTTTTTCTCTTTTCGGGTCTTTTTACCTTTCGCAATTAATCCTTTTTCCGAACAAGGATGCCTCCCACCCGATGATTTGCCTTCACCGCCACCCATCGGATGGTCAACCGGGTTCATCGCGACTGCTCGCGTTCTTGGCCTAATACCACGATGACGATTTCTACCGGCTTTTCCAATTGAAATATCTTTGTGTTCCGGATTAGATACCCGTCCGATCGTTGCAAAGCAATCCAATGAGAACTTTCTAATTTCACCTGATGGTAATTTTATTACGGCATATTTCTCTTCTTTGGCTAAAATTTGTCCAGCGGTGCCAGCACTCCGAATCAAATATGATTTATAATTCGGGTAAAGCTGTAAATTATGAATTTCGACACCAACCGGAATTGCTGATAACGGCATTGCATTGCCAATCTTAATGGGTGCCTCTTTACCCGAAATAATCTCATCGCCGACTTTTAGTCCTTCCGGTGCCAAAATATAGCGATATTCACCGTCCCGGTAACATACCAATGCAATTCGGGCAGAACGGTTAGGGTCATATTCAATTGACTTGACTGTTGCTGGAATATCATATTTTGAACGCTCAAAGTCAATTATCCGATAATGTCGTTTTTCACCGCCGCCACGATATTTTGCAGTAATCACCCCTTGGTTGTTGCGACCACCCTTTTTCTTAAGGGGCACAACTAATTGCTTATGCGGTTCGGTCGTTGTTATCTCTTCAAAAGTCGCAACCGAATAATATCGTCGCGACAACGGTGTTGGTCGATAAGTTTTAATGCCCATAATTATCGTTCAAACATTTCAATCTTATTATCTTTTTCTAACGTGACATATGCCTTACGCCATCGGGAACGTCTGCCGATAAAAACACCCATTCGTTTTGGTTTGCCATGATAATTAAGCACTCGCACCTTTTTTACTTTTACGTTGAACAGTTTTTCGATAGCATTCTTAATTTCAATCTTATTACAACCTCTTAATACTTCAAAAGCATATTGATTATTCTTATTTTTCAACAATTCTGACTTTTCGGTTACAATTGGTCGAACGATCAGTTTTGTTTTATCAAGCATAATTAATTTTTACTTAGTCGGTTAATTAATTCATTTAATCCGTTACGAGTAATAATCAAATAATCAGAAGCGACGCAGTCATAGATATTTAAATCCTTGGCGCGTGCCAAGTCAAAATTCGGAATGTTTCTGCTGGCTAAAATCATATTCTTAGAAAAATCATCTTTGACAAGGATTGACTTCTTTTCATTAATAGCCAGTGCGCTTAAAATCTTTGCCATTTCTTTAGTTTTATGATTTTCCAAATCAAAATCTTCAATAAATTTAATGCCTTGGGCTCTTAATTTCATTGACAATGCTACACACAGCGCTTTCTTTTTTTTCTTTTTCGGGATCTTATACGAATAATCTCTGGGTTGTGGCCCAAAAACAACGCCACCACCAACCCAAATTGGTGAACGAATCGAACCTACCCGTGCGCGTCCGGTATGTTTTTGTCGCCACGGTTTTCTACCACCACCACTAACTTCACCGCGCGTTTTCGTTTTAGCGGTTCCCTGCCTTTGATTAGCTAAATAATTACAAACCGCCTCCCAAACCAAACCCTTGTTATCTGCTAAACCAAAAATTGATTCCGGCAACTCGATTGTTTCTTTTACTGTGCCATCAAGTGTTAATAAATCTGCTTTCATTGTTTAATAATCTCCACTGGCGTATAAGCCGAACCGGGAATTGCTCCTTTGATATACAATAGATTTTGTTCTGGTATTACTTTAACTATTTTTAGGTTTTTAATCGTAACCTTTTTCATGCCCAATCGCCCGGGTAAATGTCGTCCGCGCCAAGGGTGTCCTGGCGAACTACCTGAACCTAATGAACCGATTCGTCTGTGAGACATGGAGCCATGCGATGCCGGACCGCCATGCCATCCCCACCGTTTCATCCCACCAGCAAAACCTTTGCCTTTGGTCAAACCGCGCACTGAGACAACATCGCCTTCAGCAAAAATATCAACTTTCAATTCTTGCCCCACTGAATATTTATCAATCTCTTCTTGGCTTTTAAATCGAAACTCTCTTAAAACTTTCATGGGTTGCAATTTTACTTTCTCAAAATGGCCGGCATATGGTTTATTGGCATTGGGTTTTGCCTCAAAACCCAATTGTAGTGCAAAATAACCATCAGATTTAATATCTTTCTTTTGCACCACATAACAAGGACCCGCTTTGACAATTGTCACCGGAATCGCCTTTCCGGTCTCAGAGTATATTTGGGTCATTTTCACTTTTCTGCCTAATAAACCAATCATGCCGATTTAATCTCCACTTCAACGCCTGCCGGAACTTCTAATCTCATTAAAGCATCGACCATCTCGCGGGTTGCGTTAGAAATCTCAATAAGTCGTTTATGCACTCTTAATTCGAATTGCTCTCGTGATTTTTTATCAACATGCGGTGAACGCAACACCGTAAATAAACTGCGCTCAGTCGGCAAAGGAATCGGTCCCGAGACGATTGCCCCGGTCCGGCGAGCAACATCGACAATATCTCTTGCCGACTGGTCTAACAACCGATGGTCATATGCCTTTAATTTAATCCTAATCTTTTCTTCTTTTTTCATATCAATTTAACAAAATCAAAATTTTGTAAAATAATTTAATAGTATAATAAAAAAATTTAATTAGTCAAGATATTTTTTATCGTTTTGATAAAAATGTTAAGGGTAGGTTCGTAAGCCGAATTCTGTTTAAGCGGTCATTTGTCTCGGTCTTTTATTGCTAAAAGACTCTTAGCGACCTACCTGGAGTCATCGAGCCAGACATCTCATAACTCCGGCTTGGTCTTGCTCAAAGCGGGGTTTGTCCGCCGGAACTGTCACCAATTCCGGCAGTGCGCTCTTACCGCACTATTTCACCCTTACTGAAAAGTTATCGTTAAACTTTTCAGCGGTATCGTTTCTGTGACACTTTCCATCATGGTTTAATAAAACCATGTCTTGCTGTTAGCAAGCGCTTTGTCTGGATGAGTTCGGACTTTCCTCAACTATCGGCAATTGAACCGATAGTCGCGACCGCCCGACCTACCCTTAATTTATTATAAATATTAATTTCACCATTGTCAATCAATATCTTAAGATTATTAAATCAATGAAATTGCGCCTTAAAAAATTTTTTTATTGATTTTACCAAATATTTTGCTACACTCTCGCTATGAAGAAAAACAAAATGAAATTTGGCTTGATGGGTGCCTGGAATGTCGATTCCGGCGCCGCTATCCACACCGAAATTTTAGGACGCTCGTTGATAGCGTTAGGTCATAAATTAACTGTCTTCACATATATGAAGGAAAACTTTCACGGCACAACCATTTTAAGAGAAGATGAAGATTTTGTCTATCGTTGTTTTACCACTTGGAACACACCGCAGCCAAAATTCAATGCCATCCCATTTTTAACTGCTGATTACCAGTACTTCATTGCTGAAGACCATGGCATGTTTCCTTTGGATTGTCTTGGCAAAATTTTCCATTGGATAAAACGAAAAGCAAAAACTTTAACTGTTATCCACGATGCTGGGCTAAAAGAAGACGCATCTTTTTATCAATTCGATTGGGATGCAATTGTTTGTTTTGACGATCGCTATCGTGACTTTTTAGTTAAAGCCTACCCTAAAGAATTAGTTCATATCATTCCCCATCCTTGTTTACCCTGGCGACCGAATGACAAACAAAAAGCGCGTCAAGAACTAAACTTACCATTAGATAAAAAGATTGTTTTTCTTTTTGGACAGACCGCCCATTTCGGTGTTGAAATTTACCCGGTTCTAAAAAAACTTTCAAAATCATTTCCGCTCAAAGTGCTAATTGTTTCAAAATTTCCGCCAACCCTGAAAAGTTGGCTACCAATTACCCAATCAGAGCCAATCGTTGAAATCCGCCAGGAAGCGCCGGATATTAATAAACTTTACCAATATTTATATGCTGCTGATACTTTCATCTATCATAAACCGACAACTCAAGGTATTACAGTTGCCAGTTCAATTTTTCAATGTTTAGGTGCCGGTTGCCCAATCGTTGCTAACAAATCCAATTTCACTTATCCGTTTTATGGAAAGGTTATGCTTTATGATGACTTTGGCGGTCTTGAAAAATGGTTAGTCGCAATTTTCAATGAGACAAAAGAATACCAAAAAATGATGAGAATAACTAAACAGTTTGTTACTCAAAACTCCGGTGAAGTTATTACCAAAAAAATTATCGGTCTTTTAAAAAAACTTTAGACTAAAATACGTTGGGGGCATAATGAAACTTAAACGCTATCAACACAATCCAATAATCAAACCGATAAAAAAACATCCCTGGGAATCAAAAGTCACATTTAACGCAGCGGCAATTTCTGTTGGCAATAAGGTTCATATATTGTACCGGGCGCGAGATAAAAAGATGATTTCGCGCATTGGTTATGCTGCCAGTGACGATGGTTTTCATATCAATGAGCGCTTACCAAAACCGATTCTTGAACCGGAATTAGATATCGAAGCCTATGGTTGCGAAGACCCGCGGATTACGCAAATTGGCGATAAGATTTACCTTTCTTATAATGCCTATGGTAAAAATCCCAAACAAGGCAAACATAAAAATTTGTACTATTCTCATACCGGTGTCCAGGTGGTTTTGACTTCAATTTCAGTTAAGGACTTCTTGAACAAGAAGTGGAATTGGTCAAAGCGATGTTATCTTTTGCCGGGTGTTGATGACAAAGGAGCGGTAATCTTCCCCGAGAAATTTAACGGCAAATATCTAATGTATCATCGAATACCACCACATATCTGGTATGCCTATTCTGATGATTTAATTCATTGGTATGACCATAATATTTTAATGATGCCCCAGCGAAATGATTGGGAATTTTTTAAGATCGGCACCGGTGCTACGCCAATAAAAACCGAAAAAGGATGGCTGATCATTTACCATGCGGCATCGCGACAGCTTGTTTACCGTCTCGGTTTTGCTTTTGCCGACCTTGAGGACCCAACGAAAATCATCTACCGTTCGCCGACCCCGATTCTTGAACCCGAAAAAGAGTTTGAAACCCAAGGCAATGTTGCCAATGTCGTTTTTAGTTGCGGGGCGGTGCTTTTAGGCGATGAGGTGTTTGTTTATTATGGCGGTGCCGATACGGTTATCTGTGTTGCGACTGCCAAATTAAAGGACTTTTATCGAGCCGCAAGACTATTGTAAGTTCTTTAACTTGGTTCAATAAATATTTAATATTCAATAGGAATTTGTTTTAGTTGTTCTTGGCATTGAATTCGCAACCGTTCGTCATCGGTTTCATTAATACACCGTTCAAATAGTTCTTTGGCTTGTTTATAATTTTTTAAGTCTAAATTACATTTACCTGCTTGGAAAAGTGTTAACGCGGCATAGTCTTTTTTCTTTTCCTGAAGATAAAATTTATATGCTTCAAAAAAGTTGGTAATCGCCGCAATCAGTTTATTTTGTAGGGTATTAATTTCGGCTAATTTATAATAAAAGTCACCGGTTTTGCCAATTTTATCTAATGCGGTTTTAATAGTTTTCTCAGCATTCTCATAATCGCCAATTTCCTTATATAAATCCACTAAATCCAGATAAACAACATTTAAGTTTAGTGATTTTGGATACCGAATAATAAAAAATTTTAACAAATCGATTGCGGTATTGATTTTCTTAAGATGACGATAAATCTTAACCAGTTGCAAATAAGCCAATTCGGCTTCTTGGTTTTTCGGAAATTCCGAAATCAATTTATTAAAATTGGCAAGTGCGCTATCATATTGTTGAGTCATTAAATATAGTGACGACAAGTTATAGAATACCTTAGGTAAAAAATCAACCGTTGGATAATTATTAATTACCTGTTGATAACAACTAATCGCACTATCAATTTTATCCAATGTCCAATAAATATTGGCTTTAGTAGTTTCCGCCAATGCGACATAATAAGTGTCAGCACTAATTTCTTTTATTTTATTAAGTTCATTAATTGCAGAGGTTGGGTCATTTTGTTGCCAATATTCTAAACCGAGCTGATATTGCACCAATACCTTTTTTCGGGAATTTGGGTATTTTTCCAAAAAACTTTTTAACATTGCTAAATTTGACGGATACACTCCTTGTCGTAAAAAAATCTTTTCTCGGTTGAATCTAATTTCATCGATTAAGGTATCAGTGGCGAATTGTTCCGCAAGATTGTAATAGTTAATCGCTGATTGTGGGTTTAATAATGAATAAATATCGCCCAATTTTTTCAGGGCATACGGATATAAAAGACCATCGGTAATTTTGGTCAAATGCATTTCGGCATATTGATAATCATTTTTTTTGATACCGATCTCGGCTAATTTATAATGAATGTCACTAATGAATTCTGATGACGGAAATTCGTTAATAAATTTCTCGCCATAAATTCGGACTTTATTATCTTGATTTAATTGATAGTAGCATTGGATTAGATTATAGCTAATCTCATGCCGATATTGGCTATTAGGAAAATCGTGAAGAAAATCTTCTAAAATCAAACTTGCTTCATGATAATGTTCTGCCATCATCAATAATTTTGCTAAATTATATGTCACTCGTTCCTTAAGGATGCTATTGGGATAAAGTGCCAGAAATTTTTTATATTCGCGAATTGCTTGACGCCATTTTTTATTTTGTTGATACGACTCTGCTTTATAAAAATATGCTGCTTCAACCAATTGCGAATTAGGATATTTATTAATCAACGAATCGAGATAATTTGACGCCTTTTTCGTTTGGTTATTACTTAACGCACAGATGGCTGAATACAGATAGGCATAATCATCATAGAAATTGAGGGTATCTTTTAACATTGCTTCAAACTCATTAGTTGCCTTGTTTATTTCGCCTTTATCAAAATATATCTTACCTAAAATCAAATGCGCCGATTGTCTTAGTTGTAGGTCAGACTCAGTAATAACTTTTTTAAATTTATTGAGACTATTATCGACATCATTTTGTAAATAATAAATAAGTCCCAATAGATAATTTGCTTTTGTTTGCAAGTCCTGGTAATTTTGCCAATTATTTTGATTCAAATATTGTAATGCCAATTCGTAATCATTTTTACCTAAGGCGCAAGCACCAATTAATAACCGTAGTTCTTTGGGATATAACTTATCTTTAATCTGATTCTGATAATTAAGTAGACAATTTAAACCATCACAATAATTACCATTTAAATACAAGGCAATGCCATAGAAAAATAATGCTTCCTTTTCAATGTTGGGATTGAAATGTAATGCTTTACTTAAATATAAATTGGCATTAGCAATATCATTATTCATTAAATAGCTGCGGCCAAGCCAATAATAACCATCGGCTCGTTCATTAACATTTTTCGCAAACTTAATTGCTTGGCGAAAGTATGTTTGGGCGGTTGGGTATTTTTTCAGATAATAATTTACTTTCCCTAATTTCATATTTTCATTATATGAAAATATTTTAATCGGCTCTTGGATTAATTTATCGGCAACAAGCATTTCAGCACCAGTTAATTGCCGCTGATAAAATAATAGTTGAAAATCATTCGCCAACATCCAGACGCAATTCAAAAGCAATAATATTGCGATTCGCATAATATTTATAGTATAAACTATTGACGCTATCCGTCAAGAAAACTTACGTACTAAATTATCAAAATTGTTTAGTTAGACAGCTCAAATATATTAGACAGATATTCGTTTTAACAATAACATTTAATCATAATACATAAAATTTCTTGACTTTGATATTTTCTGATTGTATATTTAATCAAATGTTAATAACGATAATAAAATACGGTTATAAAGATAAGGAGGTGATAGATAGATCCCAAAATATTATAAAAATATAAACAAGCATTGGAGGTATAATGTTTATAACAATATTATTAATAATTAGTAATATTGTGAATCCCAGTATTCACAAAGAAAATACGGAACCAATTATTAGTCCAACCTTTGGACCGAATACTAAGCAAGAAGAAATAACCAATCAACTATCAACCCAAGCAATGCCTTGGGATTTATTAAAATCATTTACTCAAGCAGAAAAAGAAAATACTCAAATTACGATTAGTCTACCTGATGATGCTAATGATAAAATAAGAGCATTATCTAAAGAAATCGAACAACAATGGAAAAACCACAATTACGATAATGCGTTTGAGCTATTTGAAAATCTAAAAATGCTTATTAATCCGGCACTAATTGAAATTGGTGTTAGCTATTTAAATCCAATAACTAACAGTGATTTGTGGGGCTCGGATAAACGAGTTGGTAGTTATGATTCATTAAACACGGTCTGTTTAGATTTTGAAGCAGATTCAACCAAAATATTTGCCCTAGTTGCTTCTCGAACCCGGACTACCAGAACCTATCAAGTGTGGTCGCTCAACTAACGGCGGTGCATCTTGGACAGCGTTACAGAATTGGATCGGGACCGTCGCTGATGGTTATCGTGATGTTGACTTAGTTGTCACCCAAGGATATGCATTTGTCGCTTACATCTATGCTAACCAAGTTAGAGTTCGTCGACATTCATCAATCACCGGTTTTGCCGACAGTGTCCGAACAGTATTTACTGGGACAGCCACTGATAGTTGTTATGATGTTGCCATTACTTCCGATGTTGACGAATATCCAACAGCGTGGTGGTTATATGTCACTGCCCTAATAGGTTCAACTGTTTATGCAAAGAGGTCCACTACTTTGGGATTAACTTGGACCAATTATGCAACTATCGGCACTAATGCTATTGGACGAGTTGACATCGCCTATGCGCCTTTTTCTACAAACACTGAATTATTTGTCGCCTATCACCGAAACAACGATTCACTTTATGTTGTCCGCAATATTGATTATGGCGATAGTCTTGACTGGCTAACACCACAAAATACCGGTGTTTCAAGAAAAAACAGTTCGGCTAATGCCTGGCCATCAGTCGCGGCAATGGCTGATACCGCAATTATTGTCTATGAATACAACTACGGACCTAGTGATAACGATGTTCATTATGTGATATCAACCAATGATGGTTCAACTTGGACTCAGGGTACTGTGTTTTCGGCAACAACAAATGAAGACTATCCCAATATCACTGGTCGTAGCGGTGCTGGTTGGGCAGTAGTTTGTGTTTATGATGTTGGGTCAACTTGTAATATCCGTTTTCGACAATCAACCCGATATAGTTCACCATCTTTTACCAATACTGCCGACATTGCTGATTCTATCGCCCGTTTTAATGTAGGACCGGCAATTGAATACTATGATTTACCGTCACCAAGATATGGTATTGTTTATGTCAGTTTCCGACCTTATGAATGGGCATGGTTTGATTATAATAACGTTGGGATAGTTGAAGAGGTTGCTAACAATCAAACCTTCTCAAAAACAATCGCAATAAATTGCTTCCCTAATCCGAGTGTCAGTCCGAAAATCGAACTCGAGATTCTAAAACCAAGCACGGTCAGTCTCAAAATTTATGACATCAATGGCAACATTGTTCGAAACTTAATCAATAAGAACTTAAACGCTGGTAAAACAGTAGTTGTTTGGGATGGAAAAGACGATAATGGAACTAAAGTTGCCCAAGGTATTTACTTTGTGAAACTTTCGACTGAATCAAAAAGCGCGATGACAAAAGTGATCAAACTTCAATAAGCAATAAAAAACTTAAAGAAAAAGTTATTCTTTTTTCTTAAGAAACGGAGTTAATAGGTCAATCGGAATCGGAAAGATAATAGTTGAGTTTTTTTCAGTAGCAATTTCAGTAAGTGTTTGTAAGAAACGTAATTGAACCGATGTCGGGGTTTTGGCTAAAACTTCAGCAGCTTCGCGTAATTTTTCTGCGGCTTGGAATTCACCATCAGCGTGAATGATCTTTGCTCGTCGTTCTCGCTCGGCTTCTGCCTGACGGGCAATTGCTCGCCGCATCGTCTCGGGAATATCAACATGCTTGATTTCCACCATTGAAACTTTTATACCCCAAGGGTCAGTCTGCTCATCGATAATCTTTTGTAGCCGATGATTAATCATCTCCCGTTTGGTCAGTAAATCATCCAATTCGTATTCACCTAAAACACTGCGTAAAGTCGTCTGAGCAATCTGCGAAGTGGCGTAGAGATAATTCTCAACTTCAATTACTGCTTTTGCTGGGTCTAATGGCCGAAAATAGGCGACCGCATTCACATTTACCGAAATATTGTCCCGAGTAATAACATCTTGTGGCGGTACATCTAAAGTTACGGTCCGTAAACTAATTTTCACCATTCGGTCAATAAATGGTATCAAGATAATTAAGCCCGGTCCTTTAACGCCGATTAGCCTTCCTAAACGAAAGATGACGCCACGTTCATATTCCCTTAGTATCTTTATCATTGTTGATAAAATGATTAAAATTAGAATAACTAAAACAATTAAACTATACATCGGGTCCTCCTGTTGGTTTAAAATTTATAATTTTATTCTTCATCACTTATTGACCGTTGGAGCAGATTCTTAATTGCCAGCAGTTCTTTTTGAAGCCATAATAAATTTTGCCGGTTGACACTTGCCGATTTATTATCAGGTTTTTGTTTTAAGGTTTTCAAGCGTAATTTAATGCCGGCGAGCGTAAGTTTTTCTTGTTGGCGTAAGTGTTTGATTAATAGTAAGCGGTCGATATCTTCCTGACTAAATATTTGGCGATTAGCCGAATTTCTTTGTAAGTGAAAATTAAACTCTTTTCGCCAATATTTAATAATATGCACCGGCAGATGAGTTAATTTTGAAACTTCTTTTAGGGTAAAGTATTTTTTGTTTTTTTTTGAAGTTTTCATTTTGTTAAATCTCTTTTTTTAGTGGTCGTTCCATTAGTTTTTTGATACTTTTATTAATCTCAGCGCCTTTATATAAAATTGCGTACATTTCTTCAATAATTGGTAGTTCCAGACGCATTTTTGCGCCTAAGGCACGAGCCGAAACAATTGTTGAAATCCCTTCGGCAATACCAGACAATGACCTTTCTAATTCTTTTATCTCTTTGCCTTGGGCAATCATTTCGCCAACAAGCCGATTTCGCGAATAACGCGAATAAGATGTTACGATAATATCACCGATACCCGATAATCCGGCAAAAGTCAAGGGATTAGCATTCATCGCAACCCCTAATCGAGTAATTTCAGCAAGCCCTCGGGTAATCAATGCCGATTTGGCATTATCCCCCAGTTTTAAGCCATCACAAATGCCCGCCGCAATTGCAATGATATTTTTTAAAGCGCCACCTAACTCAACGCCAACCACATCGTGATGGGTATACACCCTTAAAGTTTGGTCTGATAATATTGTTTGAATATCGAGTGCCGAAAAAGTATCAGTTGATGCGGCAACTAATGATGTTGGTTTCCCTTCCGCTAACTCATAAGGAATGCCTGGTCCAGCCAAGACAACCACTTTTAAGTCTGGAAAAAATTCTTTAATAATTTGCGACATCCGTTTATTCGTATTATTTTCCAATCCCTTAATCGCACTAACCAAAATCGGACGTTTTATTAGAACTTTTTCTTCTTGCGTATTAAAACGAAATGGCGACATCTTGGTTAAAACACTACGCAATGCCTGGGACGGAATTGCAAAAAAGATAATTTGTGCTGATTGTAAAACATATTCTAAATCATTACTAATTTCAATCTCGGTTGGGATTGATATATTTGCAGGTAAATCCGGCAAAGTTCTGGTTTTGAGCAGTTCTTTTAGTCGTTCTTCAGAATATTCCCACATCTTGATCTCATTGCCTTTACGATGCAAAACCAAACTTAACGCTACTGCCCAACGACCGGCACCAACAAATGCTATCTTCATTCGGTTTTTTTAGTTCTTTTGGCTATTGAAAATTTTGGCTCTTGTTTTTTTATTAACCTTCTAATATTATCCTTATGGCGAACGATAATTATTACCGCAATTAAAATCATTATTCCGATCAAAAGTTTTTGTTGGGGATAAAAAAGCAAAGTAAAAATCGGTAGTGAGATGGCAAATCCCAGTGATGATAACGAAACATACGAAGAAGCAAAGAGGATAACAATAAAGACTAAGATTCCCAACCCCAAAGCCTTGATTGCTAATGCTAAAAGCACACCAATCGTTGTTGCCACTCCCTTACCGCCTTTGAAAAATAACCAAGGTGTAAAGATATGGCCCAAAATTGCCCCCAAACCAATTAACTCCGTGGTAAAACCCAGTTTGTTGCCGAAAAAAGTTGGCAAAAATCCCTTAGTACCATCTAACACTAAAACCGGTATTGCATACACAGCACCTAAGGTGCGATAGACATTAGTAAATCCGATATTTTTACTACCATAATTTCTAATATCAATCTTTCTAATGCGGGCGATTAAATAACCAAAAGGGATACTACCAAAAACAAAACCGATAACTAACGAAACAAAGTAGATTGCTAAACTATCATCCAATGGCAGGAATAGAAGCAGGTTCATTGAACATCGGCGTTAACGATAGGTCAATCGGCTTTTCATTCCGAATTCGATTAATTCGCGCAATGCTCGGGGGTCAAAGGCATTGGCTAAAGCGGTATCATAAGTAATTTTACCAGCGCGATAATGTTCGGCTAAGGCGTTATCAAATGTGCAACTGCCTTCAGCCACTGATGACTGAATGGCTGATGGAAGGTGTTCAATCTTGCGTTCACGGATTAAATTTCGCACTGCCGGTGTGCCGACCATAATTTCAAAGGCAGCAATTCGACCTTTACCAGTAGCACGTGGCAACAGCCGTTGGGCAAAGATTGCTAAAATTGATATTGAAAACTGAATTCGAATTTGGTCTCTAATTTCTGGTGGAAAAACATCAATAAACCGGGTGACGGTTTCGGCAGCATTGGTCGTATGTAAGGTGCCGATAACCAAATGACCCGATTCTGCTGCCCAGATTGTCGCTTCCGCAGTGGCAACATCTCGGATTTCGGCAACTAAAATCACATTCGGATTTGAACGCAGACCTTTCATAATGGCTTCTCGAAATGACGGCACATCAACACCCACCTCGCGTTGAGTAATAATACCCTTCTTATGTTGATGGACAAACTCAATTGGGTCTTCAATTGTCAAAACATGTCGTGGACTTTCTAAAATATAATCAACAAAAGTTGCCTGAGTAGTCGTTTTCCCCGAACCAGTTGGACCAGTCACCAAAATCAGACCATGTGGTCGGTC
>JBDRUR010000035.1:0-13532 GCA_039801485.1 Caldifarciminota bacterium | reverse complement strand
GGTTCTCAAAGCCTGACCAGCCGACCACAACCCTGCCATCAGCTGAAATACCTCGGGCAACACTCCGCAATGCACCGGGAAGTACTCCGAGATCTTGCATACCCGAATCAGCCGTCCACCGAAAGGCGTGATTATAACCGCTATAATATTCGGCACTACCTGCAACAACCGAACCATCAAAAGAAGCAGCATAAGCCCAACTTACGCTACCACCAAAAGTGCCGAACTGATACATACTATCGTTTTTCCAGCGAAAACCACGATATACGCTGCCAACTCCGATAAGACCATATCCAACAATAACTTGTCCATCCGCGGATAGTCCCCACGCTTCGGCATCATATCCAGGAGCAAGGGAACCAATATCTTGCATTCCGGTAGAAGGTGTCCAACGCCAAGCACGATGTGGACTATAAACTCCTGCCCAGCCTGTAACCACCGTGCCATCATCAGAAACACCGTGTACTTCTGCATAAGGTGTTCCCATTGAGCCAAGCCAAGTAAGGCTCTGAGAGAAAAACGAGCTGACAAAAATCAAAATTAAAAAGAGCGACCTATATAACATATCTACCTCCAATCTTTTTAAATAAAATTAAATATAATAATTTATTATAAAAAAAAAAATAATAGATTGTCAAGCAAAAAATTTTTATGGTATGTGACCCACATTTGACAACCACAGAGTATAACAATCACTGGCCAATAATCAATGATTTTTACACGAAGGTTAAGGATAACGAAGACTTAGCTAAAACAAGGCCAATGTGTAGTTTTACCAATTATGCGGGTTATGCTTGGATGGTGTATGCCGTAGTTAATAAAATAAAGAAGTAGTATGAAGAAACGCTACTTATGAGAGAAAACACAATTTACACAAAATTCTTGATGCTTTCAAATGAAAATTAATATTGACAAGGTTTATATTTTGATATAAAATAATATCATGCCGATTTATGAATATGAATGCAAAGACTGTAAAAAGACCTTTGAAGTACTAATCTTTAATAAAAAAGAAGAAAAACAACTTTGTTGTCCAAAATGTGGTAAAAAGAATATCACTTTACTTATTTCCACATTTGGTGTTGCCGGAACTGATAAAAAGGTCAGTTCCAGTTCGTGCAATACCTGTACTACAAAGAGTTGTGCTACATGTCGATAGGAGGTAATTAATGACATTAACAAAATATAAAATTGTTGATAAGATAACCAAAGAATTCAAACCGCGGATTGCGCGTAGTGACATTCTGAAGATTGTTCAAATGTTTTTAGATGAAATCTCACGGGCAGTGCAAAATGGTAATCGGGTGGAGTTTCGTGACTTCGGTGTTTTTATGACGAAAATGCGAAAACCAAAAGTCGGTCGGAATCCCAAAACCAATGTCCCGGTGCCTATTCCGCCACGAATGGTCGTCATTTTCAAACCAGGTAAAAACTTAAAAGCAAAAATTGCTAACATTAAGAAATAACTATGCCCTGTGGCCGAAAAAGGAAATTAAGAAAAATCAAGCGACATAAGTATAAGAAACGTCGCAAAGCAATGCGTCATAAAAAGAAGTTACGATAAACTAATAGCCCGAAGCTGTTAGTATTGTCGTGCGCCCGTAGCTCAGTTGGATAGAGCGGCGGACTCCGGATCCGCAGGTCGAGTGTTCAAATCACTTCGGGCGCTTAGGCACATGGAATTCTACGACGTTATTAAACAAAGATGTAGTGTTCGGGCATATAAACCTACCCCAATTGACGATAATGTATTAGAACGGATTTTAGAAGCCGGCCGATTAGCGCCATCGGCAAAAAATATTCAGCCGTGGAAATTCATTGTTGTTAAAGACCCAAAAATCAAACAAGAATTAGTTGTCGCTTGTCGTAATCAAGAATTTATTGCCCAGGCACCGATTGTTATTTGTGCGGTTGCTTTGGAAAAAATTGCTTGGGGGCGAATGGGCGGATATTGGAGTTCGTATCCGGTTGATGTTGCGATTGCGTTAGAACATATTATTTTAGCAGCAACCAATGAAGGTTTAGGCACTTGTTGGATTGGTGCTTATGATGAATCAGCGGTGAAAAAAATCTTAAATATTCCTGATGATGTGAAAGTTATTGCTCTAACACCACTTGGATATCCGGCTCAGGAAACATCGCCGAGACCGAGAAAACCATTATCTGAAATCACCTCATTTGATAGTTTTTAATTCATAAAGACTTTTTGTAGACCATTGCATCTTCGCCATCTGGGTAATAATTTTTACGATTATAGATATTAACAAAACCAAACTTTTCATATAGTTTCTGGGCAATTTTATTCGATACCCGCACTTCTAAATAGATACTTTTGATATGCCTTTTTTTAGCAATCTCAATTAGTTTTAATATCATTTTGGATGCAATCCCTTGTTGTCGATAATCGGGAGCAACGGCAATATTTGCCAGATGCAGTTCATCATCAATTTGCCAGGCATCGATATAACCTAAAATAAGGTCGTCTTGTTTTGCGACTAATAGACAGCCATTGGGTCGACGTAAGTCATATTCGAAAAAACTTCTTTTCCAGGGAAAAGCAAACGATTTATTTTCAATTTCCATTACCTGGTCTAAATCTTTAAGTTGCATTGGGACAATCTTCATTTTACTGTTCGGCTTTTTAGAATATTAACCAAAGATAAGAAAAAGTCAAATAACAAGTTTCTTATCTCAGTCCGTTAATAAATCCGCTTCAGGCAGTTATTGTTACCGAGTGCTAATATACTTAATGTATCGTGTAATGATAATTTTAAATTATTAGTTGGTTAAATTTATTGTTTGAGTTATTGACAAAGTTAATTTTTTCGGCATACTAAACCAGTGACAATTGATAAATTTCAGAAACTTATTGAGAAAATTTATTTTACTAAGGATAAAAAGCGGGGGATTGAAGGCACTTTTATGTGGTTTACTGAAGAAGTTGGTGAATTGGCAAGAGCAATTAGGAAATCAAGAAGCAAGACGCAAGAGACAAAAAACAGGTATCGAGATGAACTTGAAGAAGAATTTGCTGATTGTTTTGCTTGGCTAACAACATTGGCAAGTCTATCAGGCATAAAATTAGAAAGAGCAATTAAGAAGTATCTCAAAGGATGTCCAAAATGCCATAAATTGCCATGTAAATGTAAAGAAATTTACGACTCAAAATGAATAATAAAAAGTTTATATTCCCAAGACATGAAAGTAATTTTTAATCTAATATAATGGAGGTTTTTAATGGGTATTTTTTTAATCTTTTTATTTTTAACTAATCAATTTTCGCCGCCGACAAATGTGCGTGCTTTTGATACACCAAATGACGCGGGTAAAAGCATAACAATAACTTGGTCAGCATCAACCGATTCTGAAATTGTCGGTTATCAGGTATTTCGTTGCGAACCCGGAAAAGAGATGATCTGTGTCGGTACACTTTCGCCATTTGAAACTCAATATGTCGATGAAAGGGTTAACAATGGTATTGAATATTCATATCAGGTTGTTGCCTATAAGATAATTGGCGGCGATACGATTAAAGTTAGTTCCGAGTTATCCAATCCGGTTAAGAGTTCACCGCAATGGTTTAATCTTAAACGGTTAAATGTTTTAATTGGTATGGCGATATTTTTTACCTTAATTTTATATTTTATTTCTCATGCGCGTCGTGGCAAAAAATTAACAATTAGACGGATTGCCGGTCTTGATGCGGTGGAAGAAGCAGTTGGCCGAGCAACCGAAATGGGAAAACCGATACTCTATGTGCCGGGGCTTTCAAGTGTTAGTGATATTGCAACAATTGCCGCATTAAACATTTTAGCCGAAGTCGCTAAAAAAACCGCACAATATGAAACGACATTACTTGTGCCTAACCGCGACCCAATTGTTTTTACAGTTGCCCGTGAAGTTGTTAAAGAGGCATATACCAGTGTTGGTCGACCAGATGTCTATAAGCCCGATAATATATTTTTCATCACTGATAGTCAATTTGCTTATGCTGCGGCAGTTGATGGTATTATGGTTAGAGAAAAACCCGCGACTAATTTCTTTTTAGGTATGTTCTGGGCAGAATCGCTAATCTTAGCGGAAACCGGGGCAACAACTGGTGCAATTCAAATTGCCGGCACCGATTCGATTTATCAATTGCCATTTTTTATTACCGCCTGTGATTACACCTTAATTGGTGAAGAATTGTATGCCGCTTCGGCTTATCTTTCGCGCGAGCCGTTACTTTTGGGTTCGTTAGTCGGGCAAGACTATGGGAAAGTAGTCATCGTGATTTTATTAATTATAATAAGTATTTTGATGTTATTATCAGCAAAAATACCAATGTTAAATGTTTTACATTTTCTCAACATTGGTTAAATAAAAAGGGGCGATTATGCAAAGACAAATTCCGTTAGCATTATGTTTAATTTTTGGTATTTTTATGATGGTCCAGTTCTTTGTTCCGCATCCGGTTTCCAATGCTGCTTATGAGATTGTTTTACGTTGGGTTCGAATCATTGCAATTTTTGCATTAGTGCTTGGCGTCGGGAGTTTGGTAATGCACCATTCAACCAAGATCAAAAGAAAAGCTTCCGGCTGGCCATTTTCGATTGTGACACTGGTGGCAGCAATTATCACCGCATTTGTTGGTTTGTTGGGCGTTAATGTGGTAAATGGTAAGCTGATGTTTTTTGCCGGTATTGGCAAGACCTCTTTATTGCAAATTCTTTTTCAAAATATTTATATCCCGGTAAACTCAACGATGTTTGCAATGTTGGCATTTTATATGGCATCAGCTGCCTATCGAGCATTTCGTGCCCGGACCAAAGAAGCGACCTTGCTTTTGGTTGCCGCATTCTTTGTGATGTTAGGAATGGTGCCGATCGGCTCAGCAATCTCGCCACGCTTACCAGAATTTGCCGAATGGATTTTGTCGGTTCCTAATTTAGCTGCAAAACGAGGTATTATTTTTGGTATCGCGCTTGGTTCAATTGCAACTTCATTAAAGATAATATTAGGAATTGAACGTGGTTGGTTAGGCGGAGGTAAATGATGAAGTTCTTTCAATTATTAGCAAAAATTGACCGTAAGATTATATTTTTAATTTTAGCAGTGGTTATAATTGTGCCGTTAATTAAGCCTTTCGGTCTTATCAGTCGGGCATCAAGTCGAGCCGAAGCAGTCTTTAATGCGGTTGATGCCATTCCGCCAGGAAAACCGTTAATGATTTCTATTGACTTTGATCCGGGTTCAATGCCTGAGTTGTATCCAATGTTAACTTCAATTTTACGACACGCAATGGCAAAGAATATCAAAGTTATTGTGCTTGGATTATGGCTGACTGGCATGGGATTAGGTGAACAGGCGTTGGCGACAGTTTCCCAAGAGTATAATAAAGAGTATGGCAAAGATTATGTTTTTTTGGGCTGGCGGTCAGGTGTTCTGCCGGTAATTCTTGGTATGGGCGAAGATATAAAAAAGACTTTTCCAACTGACTACTACGGCAATCCGCTGGATTCGTTGCCAATGATGAATGATATCAAGAATTATCGTGACATTCCATTTTTTATCACATTGTCTGCTGGCGACCCTGGGATGGCGACTTGGATTGCTTATGCTCAAGCACGATATGGATTAAAAATGGGTGCCGGTACAACTGCAGTTTCAGCGGCTGATGCTTATCCATATTTACAAACCGGTCAATTAACCGGTCTTTTAGGGGGGATGAAAGGCGCATCAGAATATGAATTTTTAATTAAAGAAAAAGGTTATAGCAAAGCACAAACACCGGCATCACAAGCAATGGATTCGCAATCGTTGGCACATCTTTTAATTCTAATTTTAATTGTTTTGGGTAATATCGGATATTTCTTTATCCGAAAAGGAACGGCAAAGAAGGAGGAAAAATGAATTTGGCAACTAATATCTGGACTTGGATTGGCGCCTTTTTGACCTTTTTCATCTTTTCATTTTTATATCGAGACAATCCTTTCTATAAATTTGCCGAACATTTATTTGTTGGTGTTTCTGTTGGCTACTCAATCTCGATATCTTATCATAATGTGCTTTATCCGGATTTGATTGTTCCTTTATTTAAGCACGGGCAACTATTGAATATCGTACCGTTGGTCTTTGGATTGTGTTATTTTGCCCGATTTGTGCCCAAAGGGGCATGGCTAGTACGATTGCCAATGGGGCTGGTTCTTGGTTTTGGTGCCGGTGCGGCAATTCCAGCAACATTACAAGCAAGCATTATAAAACAATTACAAGGGGCAGTGCTGACACCGAGTATCTTTTCGCGTTGGGATTTCTTTTTATGGGCATTGATTTCACTTGTTGGCGTTATTTGCACAATTATCTATTTCTTCTTTTCCAAAGAGCGAGTTAAATCAACCAAGTTTGCTGCTGAAATTGGGATTATCTTTCTAATGGTTGGGTTTGGTGCTTCATTTGGTTACACAGTAATGGCGCGCATTTCGCTTTTAATTGGGCGCTTTCAGTTTTTATTGAGAGACTGGTTGGGCATTATAAAGTAAAACTGCCGATTGATGGTAAAAGTTAATGCGAAAATAATTTTCTACTTTTTGTTCTTTAGTTCTTTTTTCTTAGCGGCAGCACCATTAGATAACATCCCAACCAATTCGTGGATTTATGATGCGATTGATTATCTAAAAACCATCGGTTATATCACATCAATTCCAGCCAGTAGTAAACCTTGGACAAGGCAAGAGATAATAAGTTTACTGAAAGAAGCAAATATAAGTAAATCTTATAATAATAACCAAGCAGGATTTTATATTAATCGACTACTAAGTGAGTTTGCTGATGAACTGATGCTTGACTTGAAGACTGCTAAAAGAACACCGATGCTTAAAATCGATTATGGCTACGGAAATATTTTCTTTAATTTGTATGGACAAATATTTCATAGCAAATTTCCTAATTATTGGTTAACGCCGTATGGTGAGAATCTTTTCCCGAATAATCAAACATTAACAAGCGGTTTTTTAATTAATTTAGATAATAATAGTAAATTTAGTCTATTTCATCGTTCAGAACTGACTTTTTATAATAAAAAGATTTATGATACGACTGATGCTGGATTTTTTCATATCCCGGGCTTGCGAGTGATGGAGTCAAGTAATATTTTGACTTATGATATCAAAGAAGCCTATCTCTCTTTGCCAATATATTTTTTGACGCTTGAATTCGGTAGAGATTATCTCTATTTTGGTCCGGCATATCGCAGTTCAGTTATCTTGTCGGATATTGCGCCTTCTTTTGACCAGATACAATTACGGGTGAGTAGTAATAATTACAAAGCACTCTGGTTTGTTTCAGCCCTTTCACCGTGGAATTATTATCACCGATTTTTATCTGGTCAAAGATTCGAGGTTAATCTTGGTAAATATCTCAGATTTGGCGGGACAATGCTTGTGGTCTATTCCTTTGATTCTTTGCAAACAAAAGGATTTTGGGGTTATCTAAATCCATTATTGCCAATTTATGAAGAAGTTGCTAACACCGGTCACGATGATAATTTCTTAATTGGATTTGATTTGGTAGCATATCTTAAACAATTAAAAATATATGGCCAATTGATGCTTGATAATTATGAGTTTAATCAGAGACCGGAACGACCACCTAATTGTTATGGTTTAACATTTGGTGTTTACTTACCAATAAAGCAATTTGCTATTCGCACCGAATATTCAAAAATTACGCGGTATACCTATTATCATCGCATATATCATATTGCTTATACTAATTATTCAGTGCCATTAGGCCATAGTTTAGGGCCGGATGCTGATGAGTTTTTTATTCGGTTCGAATATTACCCGATTGAAAAGTTACAGGTAAATCTTGTTGGCTGTTGGCAAAGGCGCGGCGACGGTAATCGCGGTGATTTAGCAAATAAAACTTGGGAACAAAACGATATGCGGCCGGAAACATTTCCTTCAGGAATAGTTGAAAAAATCAGGTTTATTGGACCAGAATTCCACTTTTATCCACGATTTGATATTCAATTTTCTGCTGGTCTATATTTTAATAATAATGAAATTGATAATTTTATAAAAATCGCCTATCGAATTTAGAAAGGATTTATAAATGAAAATACACGAATATCAAGCAAAGGAAATTTTTAGAAAATACAACATACCGACCACTAAAGAGAAAATCGCTTTCTCATTAGCAGAAGCAAAAGCCGTTACTCAAGAATTACAATATCCAATTGTTGTTAAAGCACAAGTATTGGTTGGTGGTAGAGGTAAGGCTGGCGGTGTCAAATTGGTTAAGACCGAACAAGAACTCGTATCAGCCGTAAATGCAATTCTTGGGATGAAAATCAAAGGATTAACTGTAAAAAAGGTTTTATTAGCCGAAGCAGTAAAAATTGATGTTGAATATTATGTTGGGATTACAGTTGATCGGGAAAGTCAGACCGCAGTTCTAATTGCATCGGCCTCGGGTGGGGTTGATATTGAAGAAGTTGCCGCCAAAACACCGGAAAAAATCATTAAAGAATCGATAGACCCTTTACTTGGATTAAAGTCATATCAGGTTCGCAATATCGGTTATAAGTTATTTGATGACACTTCATTAGTAAATAGTTTTATCAGCATCGCCACCGCTCTTTATAAAATCTTTGTCGATTTGGATTGTTCCTTGGTCGAGATCAATCCTTTAGTTAAGAGCGATAATAAATTGATTGCAATTGATGCGAAAATTGTCTTTGATGATAATGCGCTGTTTCGACATCCAGAACTTTTGAGCCTGCGCGACCTTGATGCTGAGGAACCATTAGAAGTGCAAGCAAAACAAGCCGATTTATCCTATGTAAAACTTGAAGGAAATGTTGGCTGTGTTGTTAATGGCGCTGGTTTAGCAATGGCAACAATGGATTTGATTAAACGCTATGGTGGCAATCCGGCCAATTTCTTGGATATTGGTGGTTCTTCATCACCGGAAAAAATGCGGACCGCAATGAAAATTTTAACTACCGATAAAAATGTGAAAGCAATCTTGGTAAATATCTTTGGCGGTATTACGCGTTGTGATGATGTTGCTCAGGGGTTGTTATGGGCGATTAAAGAAGAAAATATTAAATTGCCAATTGTTGCCCGGTTAGTCGGCACTAATCAAGAACAGGCGAGGTCATTACTTTTAAATTCGCCAATAATATTTGCCGAAACTATGACCGAAGCAGTGAAAAAAGTAATGGAAACATTGAAAGGATAGCAAGATGGCGATATTGATTGATGAAAACACCAAAGTAATTGTCCAAGGTATTACTGGTCGTGACGGTTCTTTTCATGCACAACAGATGCTTGAATACGGTACAAAGGTTGTCGGCGGTGTTACTCCAGGCAAAGGCGGTAGTGAAATTTTTGGTCTGCCGGTTTTTAATACTGTTAGGCAAGCAAAATCAGCAACCAATGCTAATACCACGATTATCTTTGTTCCGGCACAGTTTGCTCCGGATGCAATTTACGAAGCAATCGATGCCGAACTTGATTTAGTCGTTTGCGTCTCAGAAGGGATTCCAACATTAGAAATGGTAAAGATTGTCAATTATCTTAAAGGGAAAAAGACCCGGCTGATTGGACCTAATTCACCGGGCTTGATTTCACCGGGAATAGCAAAGGTTGGAATATTACCAGCAACCGCCTTCAAAAAAGGAAAGGTTGGGGTTGTCTCGCGCTCAGGCACTTTAACTTATGAAATTGCCAGTCATATCACTAAAGTCGGTTATGGCGAATCGACGGTTATTGGTATCGGTGGCGACCCAATTATTGGCACAAATTTTATTGATTGTCTAAAATTATTTCAGCAAGATGACCAGACCACGGCAATTGTGATTATTGGCGAGATTGGCGGTACTGATGAAGAAAAGGCAGCGGCATTTGTCAAAAAGCATATAACCAAACCCGTTTTCGGTTTTATTGCTGGTCAGACGGCACCGGCCGATAAACGGATGGGACATGCTGGCGCAATTATTGCCGGTGGTAAAGGCACCGCTCAAGAAAAAATTAAAGCCTTTGAACAAGCAGGCATTAAGGTTGTATTTGAACCTGAAGAGATTACTGATAAACTTGCGGCAATAATCGGTTAAAACAGATTACCAATTAAGTCTTCGTAACTTTGGCTCATTGTTACATTTCTTCGCGACATCACAATTTTGGCTGTGCGGATTAACTTGTCAAATGCCCAACGTTTGCCTTTTGACCAATAAAAATTGGGAATAGATTTTGCCGGCATTAAGACATTAGCAAAAATGCCGATAACCGCCCCGGTAGGTATCATCGTGCCAATTGCGGTTTTGGTGTGGTCACCGATAAAACAGCCAACTTTTAGTTTGCCGGTGTCGATTTTTTTATTGCCAATTTTAACTTTGACGGTTGTATAGTTATTTTTCAAATCCGAATCAGTGGTACCGGCGCCGAGATTTACCCATTCGCCAATATAAGAATGTCCGATGAATCCATAGTGATGCTTATTAGCATATCCTTGGAAAATTGATGATTCGACTTCACCGGATATTCGGCAATTTTCACCAATGGTTGTGCCGCCACTAATTTTTGCTTGGTCAATAATTGAATTTTTGCCAATATATGCCGGACCGATAATCTTGGATAAAGCCAACACCCTTGCATAATCATCAATATATATCGGCCCGGGTCTTAAATCAATTACTGCGCCGGCTTCGATTTCAGCATCCTGTCCTAAATAGAGTTTTTTGATATCGCCAATGATAATTGTCTTACTGCTAATTTTCCCTAATATCCGGCTGGTTGGAAACTCTTTGATAAGTTCATCGGCGTTCATTTCGATAAAGTTCCATAGATATTTGGTGACAATTGCATTCACTTTTGACTTTGGTAGTCGCCAGTTAAGGATATTTTGGGTATTGATTGGTAGTTTTTTAATGCGAGTATCTTTCACCCGAAAGCCAACAATATCGTATTCATTTTTATTGTTACCAGCAACTGGCGCAATAAAAATTTCTTCTGGACCATAAGGATTAATTTTTTCGTTAAGAATTGCTCTTGCCGAGATAAACAGATTGATCTCGTTTCTAACAAATTCTTTTTCTTCAATAAAATAGTTAACCGGAATGTTTGGGTGTTTTTCTTCGGTGATTTCAGAAATGATTGGTCGCACGAGCAAACCGATTTTTTCTTTTGGATACCAGTTTTTAATTTTTTGGTATAGTTTTAACCGACCACAATATAGCTCAAAAACTGGACGGAGATACACTAATGGTAAGAAATTCTTATATAACTCGTCTTCATAAATACAGACCATAAAAATAGCATAATTGTAAAATCATAAAAGTCAAGCAGTGCGGTATAAGATAAAAATAATGAGGTTTATTTTTTGAAAATTATGCTATTTAATTTAGATACTTATATTGTGAACCGATTAACGAAATAGTTGCTCGAAACGTTTGACACATTCAATCGCCGATTCTTTGGGTCGGACTTCAAAGATATAATAAGGATTCAAATTGCTAAGAAATTCAAAATAAGGCTTAAAATCAATATTTCCTTCGCCAATAATGTTGTGTTGGTCCCATTCGCCATCGTTGTCATGAATATGAACATTTTTAATGTAACGACGGTAATTATAAAAAAAGTTATACTCCCGGTCTTTTTCTTGACCAGTAAAACGATTAATATGACCAATATCAAGCGTCAAACAGAATCTTTTTCCCAATAATTTTGGTATTATATCTAAAACAAAGGGATAACGAAACCCGCCAACATTTTCTAAGCAGAGAAAAATATTAGCTGGGATATTTCTTTTTAATGCGATTAGCGCATCATAAATTAAATGGTAATAAAAATCAGGATAAACCTCATAAGTTCTAAGTTTCTTAGCAGTCATGCCGAAACTCATATCAGTTCCTAAATGGAAGGTAATTCGGGAATTGCTGATTTCCGATGCATAGTTCATCGTTTTAATTAGAGAATTTACTACGAATTTTTGAGTTGAATTGTCGGGGATAAAAAAAGACAAACCTTCCATTGCATGATACTGTAAGGCAATCTTATATTTCTTTAGAAAATTTGCAATTTTTATCCGTTCTCGATATTTAGCAAGTTGTCTTGAAAAATTTAAATTGTTCAGGTTAATCTCAATGACTTTGAGTTTATTGTCCAGTCCAAAAATAAGGGCATCAATGATATTATCAAAATCAAATAATATCTGAATACCTAAATGTGATTTTATTTTCTTGATGTCTATCATAAACTAGCATTATATTGAATAAAGTTAGAATAGTCAAATGAAAACTGCCGTAAAAAAATAGTCTGTTGGCTCCCACCTGATCCAGGTTTTGTGAATATAAGAATTGAGATTCCGTGTTAACATGAAATCTCCTGAAATAAAGTTATTTTTTTATTTAAATAGAGTGATGTCGTGACTGATGGTGTGGTTAATTGACTAAATGACCTGCAGAATATCAACCTGACTGAGAATCTTAATGTCCAGCCAACTGCTTTTGAAACTATTCCAATTACTCCCGCTGATTTTCGTGTCGAAAGATATGCTCAATCTTATCAGCAAACTCATAGCAAAAGATCCTGTTAAACAAAGTTAAAAAGTTACGACAAAGCCTACCAAAAACCCCATTGGGGGGACAGTACCCTACCTTTGATCGTTTTTAGGTGTTAGTTATTGGTTATTATTGGGTTAGAGAAAATTTACGCTTAATTTTTTATTATATTGCCAGTATAAGTTTTAGGTATGGCAAAAACAGTAAAAATGAGCAGTCGGTGTTAAGAATATAATGACATTATGCTTGGTGATTATGAAAAATGTAAATGACGAGCCAATCTGGTAATTCAAAAAAATGAAATTGCCACGACTTATAAAAATGACGAGTCTCGCAATGGCATTATCTTTTATTGGTCATTGTGAGCGTCAGCGGAGCAATTTCTAACCCAATATGTCATTGCGAACCGAAGGTGAAGCCATCTCTAACCCAATATGTCATTGCGAACCGAAGGTGAAGCAATCTCATTTTTTCTTGATTTTGTCTTTGCGTTTGAGATTGTCATGGTCGCTGCGCTCCCTCGTAATGCCAACAGTCAGAAATGTGATTGCAAAAGCAATCTTTATTACGGTAATCTTTTACTTGACGCAATTCATATTTGGTTGTAAATTACTAAAAGGGATAAAGTATGTGGTCAATTCATTATCAACGAAGCAAAGCAGCCAACATTATTTACTTCTTGCTGATGCTCCTTTTATTTTGTTCAACCACTTATGCCCAGCAGACATATAATTTGCAGGTGATATGGCAGAAGACAGCATCAGCCAATGTAGATGTGTTTGGTTATTCACCTTCTTCGGGTGACTTGAATGGCGATGGTTTTTCAGATATAGTTATTAGGGGAGATTCGATTTATGGTGGTGATACTTGGATTTGTAAAGCGTATATATATTACGGAGGCACAACATTTGATACGATTCCTGATTTAATTGTGGTGCGACCAGAATCAACAGGTTTTATGATTGCAATTTGCGTAAAAGATATCAATAAT
>JBDRUR010000034.1:0-14303 GCA_039801485.1 Caldifarciminota bacterium | reverse complement strand
AAAAACTTAAGTTTTTTGCTTGAGTTAATAAATATTCCTTTTCACCATCACAATTGCCGAAAACGCCAGTTAGTGGGCATTGTAATTCTTTGAAGGTTAATAAAGTAAAAGGCGCGACAAAATCACCACAGTGTATTACCAATGAAACTTTCCGTTGATTAAAAATTTTAACAGCCCTTTTTATATTTGGTAAATTGTCATGGGTATCTGAAATAATTCCGATAACTTCCATAACATTTATCACTGTAATAATTCGCGTAATTGGATAAAACGGCGCAATCTAACTGGGTGCTGAAGTTTTTTAAGTGCTTTTGCTTCAATCTGTCTTACACGCTCACGGGTGATGTTAAAAATTGTCCCGACTTCTTCCAGGGTCCTCGGATAGCCATCATTTAAGCCGAATCGAAGCCGAAGAACCTTTTCTTCTCGGCGGGTAAGCACCGATAATGCCTCATTCAACTTTTCTCGTAACAGCATTCTACCGGCGGCATGAGCGGGAGAAATTGTTTTTTCATCGTAAATGAAATCACCGACAACACTCGATTCGTCGTCGTCGATTGGTTTGTCTAATGATACACCAAATTGAGAAATTTTGGTAAGTGCTTCGATTTTTTCTTTGGGAGTTGATAATCGTTGAGCTAATTCAGCAATTGTTGGATCGCGTCCGTAGGCTTGGATGAATTTTCGTTGGATTTTATTTATTTTATTAATTGCATCCAGAATGTGTGCCGGGACCCGAACCGTTCGCGACTGGTCGGCGATTGCTCGAGTTATTGCTTGTTTTATCCACCAGGTTGCATAAGTAGAAAACTTAAACCCTTTGTGATAATTAAATTTTTCGATTGCTTTAATTAATCCGACATTTCCTTCTTCAAGTAAGTCGGCAAATTCCAAGCCGCGATTTACATACCGCTTGGCAATCGAGATCACCAGTCGAATATTTCCTTCGATCATTCGGTCACGGGCTTCAAGGATTTTTTGTTCTTCATTGTTTATCCGGTTAAGAATTTCTTTTAATTCCTCAGGTTTTTTGGCGAAGAGGCTATCATAATATCGTGCCTTTTTTCTTAACTGCCGAAGTTCATCTTTATTGGTAGATTTACTCTTTGATAATTGTTTTATTTTTTCGTATGTTTGGATTGCATCCTTGGCACATGTTTTAAATTCCACCATAAAATTATTTAATAAATGATGTTGGAGCGATAACGATTGAATTTTTTTGGAGATGTTTTTCTTTAAATTATTTATCTTTTTTAATAACGTCGGTGATTGTTTGCGTTTTAAAAGCGTTTTTAGATTATTGATATTTTTCTTAATCGTGCGCACTCGCCTTATGAATTTCTGGCGGTCACGCCATAGCGCTTTTTTATTTAATAATGCCTCAAATTCAACACGGGCAATTTGATCTAATGAACGGGTTCCTTCTTCAACCGACGAACATTCTTCGACTAATTTTTCCGCAAATGGAATCGGTTCGAAAATATACTGAGTTAAAGTTTTATAACCAACTTCCATGACTTTTGAGTATTGGATTTCTTCCTCACGACTTAACAATGTGAATTTTCCCAATTCTCGAAAATACGATTTTGTTGGGTCTTCAACCTTAAAGATTGTTGGTTTGGCCGATTTTACTTTTGGCGGTGCTTCTTGTCGACTTGCAAGAACTTTAATCCCACGTTTTGACAATGCCGAGACGATCTCCTCAATTTCTTCAACTGCCTGCAAATCATCAGGCAACAACTCATCAAGTTCATCATAAGTAATTGTTTTTGTGTTCGAGACTTTTTCGCAGATGATATCAATCAATTTTTTTCTTTGTTTCATTTACTTTTCACCTCTTTCTTTGGCTAAGGTTCTTTTTTAAATTATAATGTTCCATAGATAATTGTTGTAATAGCGTTTCATTACCTTGTTCTTTGGCCTTCTGCATTTCTTTTAATAGCCAATTAGCTTTTAATATCTTCAATTTTCGTATGAATTCTTTTTCGGATGGGATAATGTTACTCCGAAATGATAAGTCAATGATTAATTGTTTTAACTCAGGTTCATCAATCTCATCAATCAATTTAGCAACTGCACTGGTGTTATCAACAGTTTGATAAATCTTTTGAATTATTAGCTGGACATCGGGCGAGGCAAAACACGTATAAGGTAATTCATCTTGGGCAATTTTGATATATGCCGGTGTTGTTAATAAACAAGACAGAATTTGTTGTTCAATTAGTGGTATTGAGTATTTCCTTGACGGTTTTTCATTAAACTCTTTTTTCTTTAAGCTATTGGCTATTTGCTTTAATAAAATTTCTTTTGAAATTGCAAAAACTTCAGCAGTTTTATTGATATACAATTCTTGATTTATTTTATCATCAATTAATGCGATTAAATTAAGAATAGTTTTTAAACAATTCTGTTTATTGGCGATACTGCGGGTATCAGTTATTTTTAAAAGAAAATCAATAAAATCAATGTTAGCTTGCACAAGTTTCTCCCAACTCTCTTTGCCATAGGTATTGATAAACTTGTCGGGGTCGAAACCATCGGGTAAAAAGATGATCTGCGGATTAAGTCCGTTTTTTAATAATATTTCTAATATGCGTAAAGTCGCATTACGGCCTGAAGCATCGCCATCAAAAGCAACCATTAATTGTTTGCCAAAACGATTTAAAATTAACGCGTGTTCTTTGGTAAATGCTGTCCCCAAAGGTGCTACAACATTGTTGATTCCAGCGTTTACTAGGGATAACAAGTCAAAATTTCCTTCAACTAATATTGGTATATTTTGATATAAGTAATTTTTGGCTTGATATAATCCATATAAACATTCGCCTTTTCGAAACAAAGGTGTTTCAGGAGAATTTAAATATTTTGGTTCGCGGGTATCATCTAATGACCGTCCAGTAAAGGCGATGACTTTTCCAGATAATGAAAAAACCGGGAATATAATTCGGTCAAAAAACCAATCATAACAACCGTCTTCCTTTTTTATAATCAATCCGGCTTTAATTAAGACTTCTTCACTAAAACCATGATGTTTGGCATTACCGTATAATATATTACCCGATGGGGCATAACCAAGTCGGAAGCGTTTTATTATCTCTGGATTCAGCCGGCGTTTCTTTAGATATTCAAGAGCAATGTTAGATTTTGTTAAGTTTGATTGATATAAATTTGTTGCATACTCATAGACATCTAATAGTGGTTGATACTGATTAGGAATTTTTTCAATCTCAAGAACGATGTTAAGTTTTGAGGCTAATTTTTTTATCGCTTCGACAAACGATATTTTCTCATATTGCATTAAAAAGTTATATACCGAACCACCGGCACCACAGCCAAAACAATGGTATATTTGCTTTTCAGGACTAACATAAAATGATGGTGTTTGTTCGCTGTGAAACGGACATAATGCCCGATAATATCGGCCGGCCTTTTTTAATGGCACATATTCGTTAATTATTTTAACGATATCGGTTTGTTCACGAATTCGGTCGATGATTTCCGGTTTTATCATAGGTTGTTCCTTTTTAACGTTATTTTGGTAACACCGGTTCCGCCTTCGTAAGGTTCGCCAAAGTGATATGACTCAACGCGACTGTTCTTGGCCAAAGAATTCCACAACATTTCTCTTAATGCGCCTTTGCCATGAATAATTTTAACTTCATAAATATCATTGCTTACCGCATCTTCAAAAAATTTGCTAATTGATTCATTGGCTTCCCAGGTTGTTTGTCCAATAATATTCAGGCTCGGTTGAAATGTATTTATCATATCATAATTTATTTTTTTATTAGTGTCAATATTACCTAATTCCTTTTCAGATTTCTCTAAATCGGATGGCGGTAATTTCATCTTGATACTACCAAAGGCAATTGATAAAGTATTTTTATTTTTATCGACGACCTTTCCGGATTTTTGAAATGTTTTGCTATAAACTATGTCGCCAATTTGAAAGTTGTCAGTAGTTTGTTGAGCAAGTGACGGGATTTCTGTTTGTTCGTGTTGTAGATTATTTAGTTCCTGTTCCAGATGGCGTTTGGCGGCGATTATTGTCTCGCGACTGGCATTGGTCTCTTTGATTTGTCTAATTAAATTTTCGATGTGTCGTCTTTGCTCGATAAAAAAACGGCGCTTTTCATTGATTATTTTTTGCTGTTCGGTTCGTTCCAATTGTTTGAATGATTTTAGTTTCGATTCATATTCGAAAATTAACTTTTGTAGTTGTTGCTGTTGTTCGGTTAATTTCTCTTGCATTGCTACTGCTTTAGTTGTTTCCGCGGCTAATGACTTTAATCGCTCTGATAATTTCAGCAAGTCCTGGTCGAGAAATTTTCGGGCACGTTCAATTAGCTGATTAGGTAAACCAATGGTTTTTGATATTTCTAATGCGCTCGACATACCCGGAAAACCGACGATAAAACGATAGGTTGGCCGGTCAGTATATTCCATTGCGGCGTTAATCATACCTTCAGCATCATTGACAAATATCTTTAGCGGATTTAAATGACTGGTTGCCAGACAAAAAGCACCCTTGTCGCGGATTTCTTCCAGAATTGCAATTGCTAATGCCGAACCTTCTTCGGGGGCGGTTGAAGCGCCAATTTCGTCAATCAAAACCAGACTGTGTTGATCGGCATTTTGAAGAATATCTTTGATTCTTAATAAATGAGCGGTAAAAGAAGATAGCTCATTATCCATTGATTGTTCATCGCCAATGTCAGCAAAGATTTTAGCGAAGAACGGCATTTCAGTTCCTTTAGCCACCGGCAGATAAATACCGGCTAGCGACATTAAAGCAAAGAGACCAACGGTCTTTAGCACCACGGTTTTACCACCAGCATTCGGACCAGAAATCAAGACTACTTTGGTATTAGCCGGCCATTCCAGATTTAAGGGCACTACCTCTTTTTTGGTAAGTGTTAGCAAGGGATGGATACCGTTTCGGATACAAAGCTTGTTGTCCATTGAGATCTTGGGTCGCTGACAATTAAATTTTAAGGCAAACTGTTTTTTGGCAAGCACGCAGTCGATTTTGCCGATGATATCATAACTAGATAAGATATCATTTTTTACTTCAAAGATTTGCTTTGATAATTGCGCTAAAATCTTTTGAATTTCATCTTTTTCTTCATCGCTTAATTGTGCCAACTCATTTTGATGATTAACTAAAGCGATTGGTTCAATAAATACCGTTCTTCCGGCAGCGGAATACTCGTGCAAAATACCAGCAATTTTATTTTGCGATTCAACTTTTAATGGCAAACAGTAACGATTATTTTTCACGACAATATTGTTATCCTGTAAGTATGCTTGATATTCAGCAGCAATTGATTCTAATTGTTTGATAATATCTTTTCGTTTTTCAGTAATTTTATGGCGGATTTTCTTTAATCGTACCGAAGCATCAGTTTTTACTTCGCCGAACTCGTCAATGGTTTGATTAATATTGTTTTCTAAACTAACATGGGTTTTTATATTTTTAACTAAGTGGTAAAGTTTAGCACATTTATCTTTTTGTTTAGTGAGCGTCTCGACTATTTTGTGGATGTTATTGAGTGTTAATTGGACATCTTTTATTACCGAGCCAGATAAAACTGTGTTGTCACCGATATTGGTTAAATATGACCGCAAATCAACAATATTGGAAAGTGAAATATCGCTTTTCAGATTAAAACTTTCTTGAATTAAATCAAATTCGTTTTCAATCTCGTCGATGTTATCTTTAGGTTTAATTGCTAAAACCTGCTCATAACCAAAGACGGTTTGAGTGTTTTGAGCGATAATCTCCTTGACGCGATCAAAATCTAAAAGCGTAAATGTTCGATTATCCATTATAGCTCAACGCGATTATACCATTATTGATTAGTTGACTAACTGAGTGATTCTTGCGCTCGTCGCCAGGCTTTGCGTCGTGCTTCAGCAAGTTTGCGTTTTCGTCGTTCACTTGGTTTTTCATAGAATTCGCGACGCTTGATTTCTTTGGGAATACCGGCACGCTCACAAGCGCGACGAAAACGGCGAATAAAACTCTCGTAACTTTCGCCTTCTTTGACAATAATTTGGGTCATTTGCCATAACACCTCCTTTCAGATAATAACAACGCTTTTATTCTCATTTTTTAAATCTCCTTTAATTCATACAATAATAATGATAAGGCGGTTATTGCTGCGGTTTCAGCACGCAGACGCCTTAGCCCTAATGAAAAACATCGGACATTATGTTGCTTGGCAAGTTTAATTTCTTCAGCGGTAAAACCGCCTTCCGGACCGATAATCAATAAAACTTTATGTAACAAATTTTCCTTTATGGTATCAGCCAATCGATTTTTGGTGTCTTCATCTTCATACGCTAATATTGCGAGATCGTAATTGTTGGCGGTTTTAAGTAGTTCATCAAATTTCATTGGTTTTAATAGTGCCGGTAAATAAGTTCGGGTTGATGACTTCATTGCCGATAACATAATTTTCTGATACCGTTCAGCTTTTTTCTCAGAGATTCTGGCGATCGTGCGTTCAGTAAGTACTGGCAAAATATTATAAACACCCAATTCTGTTGCTTTTTCAACAACCAGGTCCATATGCTTACCTTTGATAATACTCGCTGCCAGCGTTATTTGACATTTCGGTTCTCGGGGTTTTCGATTTTTCGTTAGAATTTCAGCTTCAATATTTTTATTACCGATTTTTGTAATTACTACCTGATATTCAGTTCCTTCGCCATCAGTAACATAAATAACATCACCAATTTTATGCCGCATTACCTTTTGAATATGATGGGCTTCATTGCCAATAATATTTAGATATTTTGCGCCAATATTTTTCTTGTCAGTGTAGTATAGTTCCATCGGCTATGATACTTTTGGTTTGCGTGGTTCGGGAATATTTTCGCTTCGAATTTTCTCTAATTCATTTAATAACTGCCGTTCTTGGTTCGAAATATGTTTTGGAATATGGACAACGATTTTAACCAGTTCGTCGCCGCGACCGCCATTAAGTTTTTTAATGCCATAACCGCGTAGGCGAATTATCTCATTCGGTTGAACACCGGCTGGGATTTTGATTTTCTTATTGCCGTTAAGCGTCGGCACATTTATTTCACCGCCTAAGGTTGCGGTCGTAATTGAGATTGGCAGTTCGACAACAATATCATCGCCACTACGGACAAACAACGGATGTTCCTTTTCTTCGATCTCAATAATTACATCACCCCGACCACCGGCGCCATAATGACCTTCATTTCTTATCGGAATGTAATTTCCGGTACTGACACCAGCGGGAATATAGACTTTCAGTGTTCGATTTACTCGAATTCGGCCTTCGCCAACACATTTGGCACATCGTGTTTTGATAACTTTGCCTTCGCCGTTACATTCCGGGCAGGTAGTAATCTGGACAAATTGGCCAAAGACACTTCGGGAAACCTGTCGTTTCTCGCCACTGCCTTGACAGGACGGACAGACAGTTGTGCCACTACCGCCAATGCCTTTACACGCATCACACTTTTCAAAACGCGAAAAGGCAATTTCTTTAGTGGTGCCTTCGGCAATTTCTTCTAAACTTAACCGCAATCGGACGTGAATATCGCCGCCGCGACTTTTGGCGCGTGCTCTTCGGGTTGGTGAGCGGGTAAATAAATCAAAGATACTACCTTCATTAAAATCACGGAAAATTGACGAGAAATCAAAGATATCACCAAAAATATCTTTTAAGTCTTCAGCGTGGCTAAAGTCACGCCATTGGAAACCACCGGGACTAAATCGCTGTGACACGCCTTCGTGGCCATATTGGTCATAGAGCCGCCTTTTTTCTTCGTCAACCAATACTTCATACGCTTCAGATAATTCTTTGAATTTTTCTTCAGCCTGTTTCCGATTATCCGGATTCATATCCGGATGATACTGTTTGGCTAGTCGACGGTATGCCTGTTTGATTTCATCAGTAGTCGCGTTGCGGGAAACGCCTAAGACTTCATAGTAGTCACGTTTTGCCATTATCAATATTTAGTTATTTGCTAATTATCCTAATTTATTAATTCAATAATCACTCGAGTTTTTGGTCATTTATTTCTTTTCATCATCATATACCTGATAATCGGCGTCAACCTTTTTGCCTTCGGTCTTTGGCTCTTCTTTAGTGGTTGTTTGTTCGGCAGTTTTTTGAGTCTGTGCCTGTCGATACATCTCTTCGGCTAATTTATAACTCGCTTTTTGCAGGGCTTCGATATCGCGTTCGATTGCGGATTTATCCTGTCCTTTGATTGATTCTTTCAGTTTATTGATTGCGTCTTCAATATTGCGTTTTTCTGATGCTGGTATCTTATCGCCATATTCTTTTAAGTTCTTTTCAGTGTGATAGATTAGAGTGTCAGCACGATTTCGGACATCAATCAATTCCCGTTTGGCGCGGTCTTCAGCGGCGTGGGCTTCGGCATCTTTGATTGCCCGTTCGACATCTTCCTTGCTTAAACCAGAAGAAGCAGTGATGCGAATGCTCTGTTCTTTTTTGGTTGCCAAATCTTTGGCAGTGACATGTAAGATACCATCAGCATCAATATCAAATGTTACTTCAATTTGCGGAACGCCTCGTGGTGCCGGTGGAATGCCATATAGTTCAAAGCGTCCAAGAGTTCGGTTGTCAACTGCCATTTCCCGTTCACCTTGTAACACATGAATCGTGACCGCGGTTTGATTGTCTTCAGCAGTTGTAAAGACCTGACTTTTTCTGGTTGGAATCGTGGTATTGCGTTCGATGATTTTAGTCATTACGCCACCAAGTGTTTCGATCCCTAACGAAAGTGGAGTTACATCTAACAAGACAACATCTTTTACTTCACCAGCAAGCACTGCGGCTTGAATTGCGGCACCAATCGCAACAACTTCGTCCGGGTTAATACCTTTATGTGGTTCTTTATTAAAGAAGTTTCTAACAACCTCTTGGACTCTCGGCATTCGGATTTGACCGCCAACTAAAATCACTTCATCAATATCGGCTGGGGTTAATTTGGCATCCTCTAATGCTTGTCTGACCGGACCGAGTGTGCTCTGGATTAAGTCTTCGACTAATGACTCTAACTTTGCTCGGGTTAACCGATACTCGATATGGAGTGGTCCCTTTTTCGGGTCTGAATAGATAAACGGCAGACTGATCGTTGTTTCCATTATCGTTGAGAGTTCGCATTTGGCTTTTTCTGCGGCTTCACGGATGCGTTGCAAAGCAGTGCGGTCTTTGGATAAATCAATACCGTGTTCTTTTCTAAATTCCTCTAAAATCCATTCCATAATTCGGGCATCAAAATCATCGCCACCCAAATGGGTATTACCGTTGGTCGAGAGCACCTCGAACAGTCCTTCGCCAATTTCTAAGATTGAGATATCAAAGGTTCCGCCACCTAAGTCATAGACCGCAATCTTTTCCGCTTTCTTTTTGTCTAAACCATATGCCAAGGAAGCAGCGGTTGGTTCGTTAATGATTCTTAGCACTTCTAAGCCAGCAATCTTACCAGCATCCTTAGTTGCTTGTCGTTGTGAGTCATTGAAATAGGCCGGAACAGTTATAACCGCTTTGGTGACTGGTTCGCCCAGATAGGACTCAGCGGCTTTTTTCAGATACTGCAATATCATTGCTGAGATTTCTGGCGGTGAATAAGTCTTGTCATCAATTTTTACCCAGGCATCGCCATTTGGTGCCTCAACGACTTTATAAGGCACGCGTTTAATCTCTTCAGTAACTTCAGAGTATCGTCTACCCATAAACCGCTTGATGGAGTAGACTGTGTGTTCAGGATTGATGATTGATTGCCGTCGTGCCAGGGTGCCGACCAGTCGTTCTTTACCAAAAGCGACAACCGATGGTGTTGTTCGGCCGCCTTCGGGATTAGGGATTACCACTGGTTGTCCCCGTTCCATTACGGCAACACAGGAAAATGTTGTTCCTAAATCAATTCCAATAACTTTTGCCATATTTACGCCTCCATATTACTAAATTTCTCTATAATTATTAGACTGAAATCAGCCGAAAAGGATTTAGATTATTTTTCAGTTTTTGCGTTAAATCACACCCCTTTATCCGAATTAACTTCTTTATTTTCGGTCGCTTCTGGTTTTACTGCTTGACACTGATTCTCTTTTGGTTTGGCGATAATTACTCTTGCGGGTTGAATGACTTTATTTTGATAGCTATATCCCTTATTAATCTGCTCGATAACGGTGTTGGCTGGTTTTTCATCGGTTTCAACAAAGCCGACTGCTTCACAGGTCTTTGGGTCAAACTCTTGTCCCAGGCAACTAAACTCGTTCAAGCCGAATTTAGCCAAAGTTGCTTTTAATTGCCGGTAGACAATTTCTAACCCGGTTTTAAGATTATTAAGATTATTATCATTATTAGTATGGGCTAAAGCGCGCTCAAAATTTTCTAATATCGGAATCAACTCAATCATCAGATTCTCATTGGCATAACAACGGAATTCTTCAAATTCTTTCTCTTTGCGTTTACGAAAGTTTTCAAATTCGGCAACCGCCCGCAAATAATTTTCAAAATTAACCTTTGCCTCGGCTTTTACCTTTTCGAATTCTTCTTTAAGTTGTGTAACCGGTCCTTTTTTCATTGCCACAAACTTATTATAATTTAAAAAAAACGATTAGTCAAGTTAAGATAATATTTAAACCTTACTGGATTTTTGATGAGATGACTATTCGCTTATCTTTTTCAGTGAGATATGCCATTGCAATTTCAGGGTCGTGTTCGAAAAATGAGACCCAATTTTCGTTGACCGCCTGGTTTAATAGCATCTGCTTCTGTTCCATTGTTTGTAATGGGAACAAGTCATAACTCATTAAATAGGGGAGAGCAAGATGCGAAGCAGTTGGAATTAAATCCCCCCAGTAAATTAACTTTTTATTCTCAGAAGTTACAAGGACAATTTGATGGCCAAAAGTATGAGCTGAGGTCTTGATTACCTCAATGCCATCAATAATTTTACAATTCCCATCAATCAAGTTTAACTGACCAAAACTCTGAATGGGCACAAAGTTTTCTTTAAGATAACTTGCCTTTGAACGGTCATCCGGATTATTGGCCGCATCCCATTCGGCTTGTTGAATAAAATAACGGGCATTGGGAAAAGTCGGCACAATTTCACCGTCGTTATTAATTTTGGTATTGCCACCACAATGGTCAAAGTGGAGATGGGTATTGATTACAACCGTAATATCTTCAGGTTTATAGCCAATATCGTTTAATGACTTTTCTAAATAGATATCCTTTTTTACTTGATAAATATCTTCAAACTTTCCTTGAAACTTATGACCGATGCCGGTATCAATGAGCACTAACTCATTTGGGGTTTTGATTAGACAACATCTTAATGCCAATAGAATACGGTTATTATTATCTGGTGGATTAGTTTTTTGCCATAAGACTTTGGGTACAACACCAAACATGGCGCCGCCATCAAGCCGAAAAAAACCATCGAGCACCGGATAAACTTCAAATGTGCCAAGTTTCATTTGGAAATAAGTTGAATACTTATGAAGATATTAAGCTTGGGCAGCAACTGCGCGTTTTCCGGCTTTTTTGCGAATATACTCGCCCTTATAACGAATACCTTTGCCTTTGTATACATCTGGTGGCTTAGTTGCGCGAATTTTAGCAGCAAATTCACCAACCGCTTGCTTATCAATGCCCTTAATATAGATTTCAGTCATCTGCTCTTTTGGGTCGTCAGGATTAGGCGCTTGTTTTAACTCGACATTAATCCCTTTTGGTATTGCAAAATTAACTGGATGAATAAAACCAACAAAAACCTGCAAGCCATCTTTGGTCTTTTGTGCCCGATAACCAGTGCCACGAACCTCTAAGGCTTTTTCAAAACCCTCGGTAACACCTTTAATCATATTTTTAATATGTGCCATTGTTGTGCCAACATGAACCTTGCCTTCAGTTTGATTAGAAAAGACAGTAATCGACTTTCCTTCGATTTTCACAGTTACTGATGGATGAACCTTTAGGTCTAAACTGCCCAATGGTCCGGATACTTTAATAAAATTATCCTTATGTTCTACAGTTACCTTATCTGGTATTAAAATTGGTTTAATTCGTTTTGCCATAGTATTATCATAACAAAAAAATAAGAGATGTCAATAAATTTAGAATTAATAATACGAAAAAATTTAGTGAAACCTTTTACCAAGAAAATTCGTCTATATATTATATAACATTAAAATAAAATTTACCTTTACGGTAAATAAAAAAGGCAAGCCCCAGACATACCCTGAAAGCACTCAGGGAGTAAGACCTGGGCACTGAATAGTTCTCAGAATCAAGAAAAGAATTAAGGTCAGCATGGCATGATAAATCGTTGAGAGTTAAAGACAATGGATGGGTGTCAGGATAGATTTCAGGGTGGAAGTCAGGAACGAACTCAGGATGGCAAAGAGCCTCGGCTTCAGCATTGCGGTCAGGACTGAGTTAAGGATGGGGTTAAGAAGCGGGTTAAGGATTAGACTTTAAAGAACGTATGAGTATTTTGTAAAAACTCTTTATATCGTCAGCGTATTTCTTCTATTTTTTTTATTGCGAGTATTTATTCTTTCTGTCATTGCGAGGAATGTAAATGACTAAGCAATCTCATATGCCTAAAATAAAAAATAGCAACCCCTCTAATCTATTTTTAGAAAAATCTGGATAAAATTTTATTATTTTATTACTGCGTTCAAAGAAAACGCCGATTTTATAAAGTATTGAAGTAGATGGAATTATTTAGAGTAACCGAAAAAAATGCTTGACGGACTAAAAAAAAATATTAAAGTAATATATAGTATAGTTATGGGATTATTGAATAAACCGAAGATTTTCTTCAAAGACAGATTGAGATTATTGTATAAATAAAAATATCAAAAAACGGGTTATGCGGAAAGCAAACCTGATAAAGATATCAAATCCCTGAGTGTCGAGGGTATAGAGGATAATGTGAATGAATAGTAGACAGAAAACAGGCAACAGAATACAGGGAAGGTTAGAGAAGTTTCAAGATTTATCAGTTTGGCAAAAGGCTCATCAGCTTGTTCTTGAGATTTACAAGATTACAAGAAATTTTCCTAATGAAGAGAGGTTCTGTTTAGTTCCTCAAATGAGGCGAGCAGTGGTTTCTGTGCCGGCGAACATTGCCGAAGGTTTCAAAAAACAAGGAAAAAGAGACAAGGTAAATTTTTATAATATTGCTCAAGGTTCTTTAGAAGAACTGCGGTATTACCTAATTCTTTCCAAAGACCTCGGCTATATAAATGATACAAAGAAAATAAATAGTGACATTGAAGAAATCAGTAAAATGCTTGTTGGACTAATTAAATCAATCAAAATAAAATATGAATAGAAAAGTAAGTAGTAGGCAGGAAATAGTAGATTGCAAACAAGGAAAATCCAAAGCGCTATGCTATATTCTATCTACTGTTTACTACCTACTAAAAATGAGGAGGATAAAATGGGAAAGCTATTTGGTGTTATAAAAAAAGCGGTAAGCGTAAAGTGTGATGCGTTTAACGTTTTAATCTGCCTGTTTTCTGTATGCTGTATTCTACCTACTATTTTATTGGGGCAAGTAGATACTGCCTGGGTTAGAAGATATAATGGACCGGGAAATGGTTGGGATGAAGCATCTGCGATTGCGGTAGATGGTTCTGGTAATGTCTATGTCACCGGTTATAGTTGGGGTTCTGGCACTTCTTATGATTATGCGACGGTTAAGTATAATTCTCAGGGAGTTGAGCAATGGGTAGCAAGATATAATGGACCGGGAAATAGTGATGATGGGGCAAGGGCGATTGCGGTAGATGGTTCAGGCAATGTCTATGTCACAGGCTCAAGTTATGGTTCTGGCACTTATGCTGATTATGCGACGATTAAGTATAATTCTTCGGGTGTTGAGCAATGGGTAGCAAGATATAATGGACCGGGAAATAGTTATGATTGTGCATATGCGATTGCGGTAGATGGTTTAGGAAATGTCTATGTCACCGGTTATAGTTGGGGTTCTGGCACTTCTGCTGATTATGCGACGATTAAGTATAATTCTCAGGGTGTTGAGCAATGGGTAGCAAGATATAATGGTCCTGGAAATAGTTGGGATGAAGCATCTGCGATTGCGGTAGATGGTTCAGGTAATGTGTATGTCACAGGTTATAGTTATGGTTCTGGCACTTCTGCTGATTATGCGACAATTAAGTATAATTCTTCGGGTGTTGAGCAATGGGTAGCAAGATATAATGGACCGGGAAATGGTGGTGATTGGGCATCTGCGATTGCGGTAGATGG